>JACQFM010000135.1 GCA_016200035.1 Nitrososphaerota archaeon | reverse complement strand
TCTGATATTGAGATCATTGGTACACAGATAGTTCCAGAGTTTGGTGCAATAGCAGCTTTGGTACTTGCGATCGCAATTATATCAATAATTGCTGTTTCTGCAAAGACCAGACTAAGACTGATGCCAAAATACTAGAACTTCGAGTCAACTTTTCTTTTATTAATACATAAATACTCATTAACCTTGATATTTTCCTAGTAATTATGGCATCAGCATACGTCGTATACGCATTTCTACTGGTTTTGTTATCTTCAATAATTATAACATATCCTGCTTTTGCACAGACATCAACTAATCAGACATCAACTAATCAGACTGCTGTTCACTCCCTCCCCAATTACAATGTACCACCACTTAGTGTACGAACAGATAGTGACTCGTATAAACAGGGAGATACAATAGTTATCACCGGTCTTGTAAAGCATCCAGAGCAAGGAGTTCCTGTGACTCTAAGAATATTAGATTCAATCCAGAATCTTATCGGAATAGATCAAATCTCACCGTCTGAAGATGGAAGTTTTACTGCAAAGCATATAGCTACTGGTCCTTTATGGAAACCTGCTGGAAATTACACCATAATAGTACAATACGGCAAATCTCAGCGAGCTGAAACAAAATTTGCTTTCAGTGGTGGTACTGGAAGCACTGATATAAATCCGGTAGAGGAAAAAGTGTTCAAAATAAATGCAGGTGAACAAGGGACTTTCGATGTTAATTATATCATCAAGGGTGGATCAGTTAAGAATATGGAGATTTTCTCTGATAAACTAACACTTAGGATTACCATAGATGCTAAAAGTGATGGATCTCTCACAGTAAAACTTCCGAGGGACTTGATAGATGCAAAAGTACAAGTTGAACTTACTCCTGATGAAGTATTAGCAGGTAAAACCATAAATCCAAAAGAGCTTGAGGATGACAAATTCATTGTAATGGTGGGAAATGAAGAAGCTTCCTTTAAGGAAACAAAAGACAAGAATTCAAGAACTCTTAGCATAGGATTCGTAGCTGGTGACACTACTATTGATATTGTAGGTACTCACATAGTTCCAGAGTTTGGTGCAATAGCAGCTTTGGTACTTGCGATCGCAATTATATCAATAATTGCTGTTTCTGCAAAGACCAGACTAAGACTGATGCCAAAATACTAGAACTCGTAGTCTCCTGTCTTAAATTAATACTTAGATTATTATATTACTAACACAAACAAATCGTAATGAATTTTGAGTTCGAGGAATTTAATTCTCCAGAAGACATTTTTGTCTACTTGTCATCCATTGCGCCGCCAATGAAGAACACCATGCCAATTAATTCATACAAGGGATATATTTTTTCCATAATTCCACTAAACCCTACTACAGGAAACTTGTATCTGATGATCTACACAAAGGGTAAACTTGATGGAAAACTTTTGGAGTTTGATATGAATGTAAAAAAATACAAGGCTGTCGAGGCTGCTGAGAGAGCCGACAAGAATTACTTTGTTGTTTTGACACCAAAAAGAAATACTATTGCAGATGAGGCAATAAAGGAACTAGAGAAAAGTACTACCTAGTATACGCTGGTGCTGTCACCGATCTGCTGCGTGAATAGTGCGACATTATATCCTCAGGAAGTTTACCGTTGAACAACTCCTTACATAAACCCCTTAGATATCTCATGATTGCCCACGTTCCTGCCTTTATCATGCCGTACATTATCACCTTCATTGGAGGCCCATATGACTTGTTTCTTATGATAATTGGTATGATATCATTTATGATACGTAGGTTGTGTTCCCAGCATCTCCAAAAGAGGGTAAACTGGGCTTCGTTTAGGTTTCCAAAGTGCATGGAATTCTTCTCATTAAAGTCCTGATATAATAAAGGCGCTACAAGGCCACGCATATTCATTTGTTTAAAGTCATCAATCAAGTCTATTGTATATTGAGTTTCATCAGGAGTCTCGTCAGGCCAGCCAATTATGAGGGTCGCAGCAGGAAACCAGTGATTCTGGTTTAGGATTTTTGAACCTTCTCTAACTACCCATCCCCACTCTTCTGTGGAAAAGGGTTTAGTCTTAACTCCAAGATGCTTTTTTACCATTCTTGGAGCAACTGTTTCGATTCCCAAATTGGTTGCAAGCCATTTTTCGTTACTCATTCCATTAATTTCTGACATGTCATGAAGAAGTTTTGGATCTGCACATACTGCGGAAAATGTCATGTGAGTTGTTCCAACAAATCTAGCACCAAGTGACTTGAGACCTCTCCATAGTTCTGTAATAGCATCGTAGTTTGGTTGAAAGTCTCTGCTTTCACAACCATAAAGGAGCATTTCATCAGAATGCAACCAAATTGAATCAAAACCATAATCAAGATTTATTTTTGCTTCGTGTTGAAGTCTTTCCAAAGGAAGATCTTTTTTTGATCTCTTGTTAACGTCACAAAAGTCACAACCTCTACCACATCCACGCATTGCTTCTATAAGAGAATTCACTGTGGGTCCCTCAATAATGGGTATGTTCTGAATATTTTTTACAAAGCAATGCATCAACTCTGGCGCATCACCTTTTTCCAAATCGTGAAACAGATCAAGAGCTAGTTCATCTGCTTCGCCAACCACAACAGTATCAATTCCGTGAATTTTCATCCTATCAGATTTTGCAAGTTCCCATGCACCGTTGCCACCAACAACAACATGGAAATTGTATTTTTTCTTTAACTGAATTATGCTTGCGCACATTCTCTTGAACTTCATTGCTACATAGGAAAGCTTTTCTGGAGACATGGTAGTTGTCACTGGTGCCATACCAAGTGGATCCATGACATTTATTCCAACTACTTTGGTGTCCTGCCCTATGCAGTTTGCAAGATAATCAGGATGTGCAACAAAGACTTCATCTCTGTGATAGCCTTGCAAGAGCGCACTTTCCACTCTTCTTAGTCCAACCTGTGCTACTTTCGCTTCTCCTGTAACTTTATCGGTTTCCACACTTGGGCAAAAGACTTTGTCAAAGACCCATTCTGGAAGAACCTCATATGGTCCGCATGCGATAAACCCGTAAAGAAAGTTACCGCGATAGTTTGTCATTAAGCTACGGTCAGCTGTCAGTACTATTCTCTTGCCAGCCATTTGCGTGTCTTATCTCCTTTTACTATGATATAAATCGTTTACGACAACACATTTGAAATGCGATGACGTTTTTCAGATAATAGGGAGGTAATATGAGGGACATATCTGAACCAAGACATATCGAAAGGCATCAAGGTGAAACAAGCTCTATTAGAGACTTCGTGTTTGGTTTTGGAGACGGCATCAACACATCTCTTGGAATCGTAGCAGGTGTTGGTGGCGCAGATATTCCTTCCAACATAATTATCCTTGCAGCAATAGTAGGAATGTTTACTGGGGCAAAAGCCATGGCTGTACAAAATTATCTTGCGGTAAAGTCACAAAGGCAGATCTTACAATCCGAAATCGAACGTGAAAAGTGGGAGATAGAAAACGTTCCAAATAAGGAACGAGAGGAGATTGAAGAAATTTATAAATCAAAAGGATTTTCTGGAAAGGAGTTAGAGATGATTGTAAACAAGATAACCGCAGATAAGAAAGTATGGTTAGACACTATGCTTACTGAAGAATTAAAACTGAATTTAGAAATAATTGGAAAACCACTAAGAAGCGCGCTCATCATGTTTGCTGCTTTCTTGGTAGGCGGCATATTACCAATTCTACCATATTTTTTTGCACAAGGTCACTTTACACTTGTTATTGCGGTAGGGATTAGTATTTCTGCTTCATTTCTAATTGGTGCATACAAATCAAGAATGGCCAATCTGAACATGCTAAGGGGTGGACTTGAAATGGCTGGACTTGGAACAGGAATCGCACTTATAGGATATGGAATAGGAGCAGAGCTTGCGAATGTTGGAATAATCAAGGTCTAATTTTCTTTCCAGCTGCTCTGTTAGCAATGTTGGCAGCCATGGCACCAGCTCCTATACCGTTATCAATGTTTACTACTGATAATCCAAGTGTACAACTCTGTAACATAGCTGCAAGTGCTGCTACTCCTTTTTCACCATAACCATATCCAACCGAAGTGGGCACACCTATTACAGGTATATCAACAAGTGAAGAGACTACGGAAGCCAATGCACCTTCCATGCCCGCAACTACTATAATAGCATCAACTTCATCTTTTATCATTTTTTTCAATTGTGGAAATACTCTATGTAAACCAGCAATTCCCACATCATAACTACAAATGCATGAGCAGTTCATGGCGTCACACATTAGCCTTGCTTCTTCTGCTACAGAAATATCAGAAGTGCCAGCTGTAAGTATACCTACGCGACCACCTGATTTTTTCAAAGTATTCTTAAAAACTAAAATAGTTGTTGTGTTTTTGCCAGCCTTTGTTTTGAATTTTTTTTTCTTTGCAAATGAAAGTATTTTGTCGTAATGGTTTTTATTAACTCTGGAAACAATTACTGAGCCTGTTCTATGAATACCTGCTTGAATTATTTTTTTTATTTCGTCTATTGTTTTTTTCTCAGCAAAAACTACCTCTGGCATACCTCTTCTAAATTTTCTTCCAACATCAAGTTTGGCGAAGTCCTCAATTTTTTCTATTGAATAAAGGGAAAGTAGTTTTTTTGCCTTCAATGTAGATATCTTTCCTATCTTAAGTGATTCTAATATTTCCGTAAGATTCAACAGGATCTGTAAATGTTGTTTTGGTTAAAAATCTGATCAAAATTCCATACTTGATATCGCATTTTTGACGCTATCTACTCCTTTTCTAAACCACCCTTTTTCATCAGAATCAAGCTCAACTTCAACTATCTTTTCAACACCATTCCTGCCTATGACAGCAGGAACTCCTATTGAAACATCATTATATCCATATTCACCGTCAAGATATGTTGCTATTGGGATTACTTCTTTGGTGTCTTTAACAACTGCCTCAATTATGGATGATATTGCATTTGCCGGTGCGTGTACAGTTGCACCTTTTAATTCGATAACCTTGGCAGCAACCTGCCTTGTATCACGTACAATTTCTTCAATTTTTTGCTTTGGTAGAAGTGAGGAAAGTGGGATCCCTGAAACAGATGAATATCTTGCTAATGGGAGCATATTCTCGCCATGTTCACCTATAACGAGAGCCTGAATAGAGTCACGCGAGTAACCTGTTGCTTGGTGTATAAATTGCTTGAATCTCGATAGATCAAGCATATTACCCATTCCAAATACCCTACTTTTTTCCAACCCCGAAACCTTGTAAGTAAGATATGTCATAGGGTCAAGTGGGTTTGTGACAGGGATAATCATTGAATTCTCTGCGAATTTTTTTATATTTTCAACCACGCCTTTTACTATTGATGTGTTTATCTTCAAAAGATCCATTCTTGTCATTCCTGGTTTTCTTCCAGAACCTGCGACGACAACTACGATATCCGAGCCTTTCATTTCTGAATAATCATTTGATCCTCTTATATTCACATCAATTCCCTGTTCTGATAACATATGATTGAGATCCATTGCCTCACCCTGTGGGAGTCCTTCAATTATGTCTAACAAAAGAATTTCATCGGAAAGTTTTTTCAACGCGGCAAATAGGGCTGCTTCACCACCAACTTTTCCCGCCCCTATAATTGTGATCATAAACAGGCGTGTATTTAATTGCTAATTAAACTTGGCGATTAGAAAATTCTTTGATACATAATAGACTTGAATGTGATGCAAACTCCAAAATAAATTTAAGAAACTATCTCAAGGACTTTGAGCCTAAGAAGTTTCCTTCTCAATTCACTTTTAATGTCCATATAACCAAAGAGTGGTTTTAATCTTGGGTTATGTTGTAATTCTCTGTTAATTTTTTTTCTTGGGATCCGCATTTCTGAATATTGCAAGCCCAATTCGCGTTGTGCAATTATTTGCCTGCAATCTCCAATAATACATATTTTGTAATTACTTGCTCTGGAATTATTTAAATATAGTTTTTCAAAAACATAATTTTTGTATAATTATTGTGTAACTTTTGATATAATTTGCCTTCTTGTATTTATTTGGTCAAATTATTTGATTTTACCCTGCAATAATTTGCCATGTTTTCAAAAGATCACGAAATCATGTTTATCTTCAAAGAAGATGTAGCTGAAATTACAATTTATATGCATTCTAAATGGTTTGCAATTTCATGACAGTCATAATAGATTCACAGGTAGCTGGGATCTCAGGTGATATGCTTCTATCAGCTTTGATAAATATTGGTGCAAAAAAATCAAAAGTAATTGATGGAATTCACATCGCGGAGAATTACCTTTCAGGCTCTAAAATAAAGAAGATTGATTTTGAAAAGATTATCAAGAATGGAACTGGTGCAACGGAGCTCCTTTTAGATATTCAAGAGAATTCTCACGAACGTAAGGCGATAGAGATTCAAGAATGCATCTTACTTACATCAGATAAGATAGGCCTATCGGAAAGATCGAAGGTCTTTGCCAAAGAGAGTATAAAGTCATTAATAAATGCGGAATCAAAAATTCATGGAGAGCCCATTGAATCTGTTCATTTCCATGAAGCTTCAAGCATAGATACTGTTATTGACATTATTGGA
>JACQFM010000130.1 GCA_016200035.1 Nitrososphaerota archaeon | reverse complement strand
TCGTATGCAACCAACAATTGCATGGGATAAGAGATATAAGTGCACTTTATTAACGTCCTCCAATGGGAAACGCAAGACAATTGCTAAAGGACATGGCAAATACGATAAAACTTGCTAAGAAATCTGATAAGGATGACTATATGCAACATCTTAGGCTAGTCCTTTTTGGAATTGCCACGATTGGTGCAATTGGATTTATAATTCAATTCGTGTTCTCAGTGATTAATTACGGACATAGATAGGGTTGAGTCAAGGCAAGTCTCATTTTTTTGCGGTTAGGACCACTGGTGGTCAAGAGAAGGTAGTGATGGGTCTTCTTGAAAATAGAATAAAATTAAAAAAAATCAACATTCAGTCCGTTTTGCTTCTTGATAATCTTAAGGGATACGTAGTGGTTGAGGCAATAGATGCCAATGCAGCTTTTGATGCCATGCAAGGGATTAGGCATATACGCGGTCAACTTAGGGGCGAGTTGCAATTCAAAGATATTGAAGGCTACTTGATTAAAAAATCAACGGTGTCTGAACTTGCAGTGGACAAAGTTGTAGAGATAATAGGTGGTCCATTCAAGGGTATGAAGGCTACCATAACAAGGGTAGATCATGATAAAGAGGAAGCCACAGTAATTTTGCTAGATGCGCCATATCAATTGCCTGTAACCGTTGATGCAAACTATCTCAAGCTTACAACATAGTGGCAAAGAATTAAATTTCCACCATAATCGAATGACAAATTATGACAGATATACAGACAGTCTCAGCGTTGGTCACTGGAGGTCAGGCTAATGCTGGTCCACCTCTTGGTCCTACACTTGGTCCATTAGGGGTCAATATTTTACAAATCGTAAGTGCGATTAACGAAAAAACAAAGGATTTTGAAGGTATGAAGGTGCCTGTGACAGTTTCTGTCGATAAAGCCACTAAAAAATGGACAGTTGAAGTCGGCATTCCTTCTGCTGCAGCTCTTATTTTAAAAGAAACCGGTTTGCAAAAGGGTTCTGGCACATCTGGTGCTACTTGGGTTGGCGACATAAAGATGGATTCTATCGTTAAAGTTGCAAAGCTGAAGATAGATTCGTCCTATGCTCAAAATTTAAAGGCAGCCGCAAAAGAAATTGTTGGAACCTGCTTGCCACTAGGAGTTAAGGTGGAAGGTAAAAATCCCAAAGAGATTACTGCAGAAATTAATGCAGGAAAATGGGATGAAAAGTTAAGATAAATTACTCTGTTGTGGTGTAGACAGGGTCCTTATCTGTTCGTTGTAACTCTACAAAGGTTTCAGTATTTTGAATTCCTTCTATTTTTCCAATCTTTTCTATTGCTATTGTGTGTAGCTCTTCTAGGTTCTTTGCTCGCACAGTAATCAAAATATCGAATCTTCCCGTTACTTCAGTTATCATTACTACTTCTTGCGTCTTCAAAAGCGCCTTGTGAATTTGGTCTTTAAGCTTTGGATCTCGGTTTATTCCCATAGCTGCACGCACACCTATACCTATTAGGGACTCGTCTACGTCAATAGTAAATTTTTTAATTAGTTTTTTTTTGATCAATCTCTTTATTCTGCTATAAAGTACAGATGTGTTAATGCCAAGTTTTTTGGAGAGATTGGGAACAGAAATGCTACCATCACTTGTAAGTTCAGTGATAATTTTCATATCTAATTCATCAAATTTGTGCAAGTCTGTGCGAGCTAGTCTTTATTACGATTTAATAAATGTAAGTTTCTTCACGTGAAAATATTGTTCTTACAACAAAATATGCAAATTGTAAAATCTTTGCAAATTACGACAAAACCTTCAAACTGTAAACGATTTTAAATAGGATCTCAAAAAAGTTGCGTAATGATTAATGAAACACAGCTTGTTCAGATGGTACGGGAAGCAAAGAATAGTGATAAAGACCGCAAATTCAAGCAATCAGTAGAATTGATAATGGTATTCAAAGATATTGACGTAAAAAAAGGGTTTGCCATAAATGAGACTGTTCAGCTTCCGAAAAAATTAAGCCAGCCAGCATCTGTATGTGTCATTGCCTCTGGAGATCTTGGTTTGAAAGCAAAAAGTGCAAATGCCGATAAAGTGGTTGATGGAGCACAAGTAAATCAAGTCGGTGCAAACAAACGAGAGTCGCGCAAGTTAATAAATGGATACGACTTCTTTTTGTCTGACACTCAGCTCATGGCCACAGTTGGTAAAACTCTTGGCCAATTTATGGGTCCAAGAGGAAAAATGCCAACACCAGTTCCATTTAATGCGCCTATTGATTCTATCTTGGAAAGGTTTCGTTCCTCAATACGCGTAAGACTTAGAAACTCACTTTCCCTTGCTTGCAAAATAGGTGATGAGACTATGAGTGATGACGATCTAGCGGCAAATGCCAATGCTGTAATAAACTTGGTTGAAAAAAAACTTCCAGGTGGAGATAAGAACATTAAAAAAATTATGATAAAGACAACAATGGGAAAGCTAGCAAAGCAACCACAGGTGGAAAAGAAGTAATATGCACCAGAATAGAACTAAATATCCACAAAAGAAAACACAGATGTATCAACAGCTTCAGGAACTTCCAAAAAAGTATAACGTCATTGCTCTAGTACGAATGGAAAAAGTTAGATCATCACAACTGTTACCCTTAAGAAAAAAATTCAAAGGTGAAGTTGAAATCATTAGTATAAAAGATAAAGTTGCACAAAAGGCTCTTGTAGGTCTGAAAATACCTTCGATTGAGAAAATGGCAGATAAGTTGGTAGGACAATGTGTCTTAATGTTTACAAATATGAGCCCTTTCAAGTTGAACATACTATTAGGCAAAAACAAGATAATGATGCCTGCTCGTGGTGGAGACATAGCCAGCATTGATGTTGTCATAAAAGCAGGTAACACTGGAATTACACCAGGTCCAATTCTTACCGACTTTAAAGAAGCTGGAATTGCGACAAAAATTGATCAAGGAACTATTTGGATTACAAAGGATTCCATCTCAGCAAAGAAAGGGGGCATCATTTCAGCAAAGCTTGCTACTTTACTGAGTAAGCTTGATGTAAAACCAGTAGAGGCTGGAATTTCATTAGATTCCGCGGTAGCAGAGGGCATTATCTATGCAAAAGATGAGATGGTCATAGATGTAGAAAAATATCGCCATGCTTTTGCACAGGCTTATCAAGAGGCAATGTCTCTTTCCACAGAGATTGGTTATGTTACAAAAGAGAATATTGTTCCAATGCTAGCAAAGGCTGCCAGAGGAGCAAGATCTGTTGCAATAGAAGCAGGATATCTTACAGATGAAACAAAGGAACAAGTCCTACAAAAGGCTCATGCTCAGGCAAGAGCACTTGCTGCAAAAGCAAAAAACTATACTCCACTATAATCAGATCATTATTTAAAAAATCACCATGTAGAATTTCATCAATATGTTAAATTCCTATCAAGGTGCCAAAATTGAAATCGATTACGTTTTTAGAAAATTCTTACGTAGTATTATATTTTCAAGAAAAAATTCTCCAGCCTTATAAGAACTTCGTACGAGTGGGCCAGCAGCTACATAAATGAATCCCATTCTACTTGCGTTTTCTCTATACGAGTTGAATTCTTGTGGTGTAATATATTCTACAACTGGCAGATGTTTCAAAGTTGGTTGAAGATATTGACCCATGGTCAATATGTCAACACCCACTGTCCTCAAATCTTTCATTGTCTGCACAATCTCTTTTTTGGTCTCTCCTAGGCCCAACATTATCGAAGATTTTGTGTAGATACTTGAATCAATATCTTTTATTTTTTTTAGAACTTGAAGTGATTGTTCATAGGATGCTCTCACATCTCTAACCTTTGGTGTTAATCTAGCTACAGTTTCTATGTTGTGGCTTATAACTTCGGGTCCAGAATTGATTATTTTTTTTATCGAATCTTCATTTCCTGTGAAATCAGGAATTAGTGGTTCAACAACTGTTTGCGGGCACAGGGTTTTCACAGTTTTTATAGTCTTTGCAAAATGCTCTGAACCACCATCTTCTAGATCATCTCTACAAACAGCAGTAATTACAACATATCTCAATCCCCATTTTTTGACTGCTTTTGCTACTCTATTGGGTTCTTCAGTGTCAAGTAAGTCAGGTTTACCGCTTGTAACAGCACAAAATCTGCAACCCCTTGTGCATGTATCACCCATTATCATTATAGTAGCTGTGCCCGTTCCCCAACATTCAGCAATGTTAGGACATCTTGCTTCCTCACAAACAGTATGAAGTTCTTCAAGTCCAAGAGTTTGTTTAATTTTTACATAATTCTCTCCAGATGGTACTTTCACTCTAATCCAATCGGGTTTTCTAATTAGTTCCATCTCTTGACAAATTAATATACATAATAATAAGAGTTCAGGTAAAATTATCAAAGGTTACTATGAGAACACCTTTTTATGAAATTCATAAATCGCTTAATGCAAAAATAGTAGATTTTCATGGATGGGATATGCCTTTAGAGTATTCCGGAATTATTGATGAGCATATCAATGTTAGAAAAAATATTGGTCTCTTTGATGTTTCACACATGGGGAGGTTTAAAATCAAAGGTCATAATGCTTATGGGATTATACAAAATCTAGTGACCAATGACATCTCAAAGCTAAATGACAATCACGGTTTGTATTCGCCAATGTGTTATGAAACTGGTGGAATAGTTGATGACATTATAGTATACAGAATAGATAGCAAAAATTTTCTCCTCGTAGTAAACGCATCAAATAGAGAGAAAGATTTCGAATGGATAGTTAAGCATTCATCGTCAGTAGATATCGAAAATGTTAGCGATAAAACTGCCTTACTTGCACTCCAGGGTCCCTTTGCACAGAAGGCATTACAAAGAGTGGTTGAATCCAATTTAGAGATGCTAAGACCATTTGATATTATAACTTCAAACATTTTTGGAGTCGAATGTATGATATCAAGAACAGGTTACACAGGAGAAGATGGTTTCGAGATATTTTTTGATTCTTCAGAAGTAGAGATCTGGGATAAGATAATGCAGTCAGCATCCAGCTTTAACATTAAACCAGCAGGTCTTGGTGCAAGAGACACATTGAGGCTCGAAGCAGGGCTTATGCTTTATGGTAATGATATTGATGAAACTACGAGCCACTTAGAAGTACCACTAAAGTGGACCGTGAAGTTTGAGAAAGAATTCATTGGAAAAAAGGCAATCATGAACGGGAAGATAATTCGAAAGCTGATAGGATTTGAGGTGCTAGAAAGAAGGGTAGCTAGACGTGGAAATGAGGTCTTAGTAAATGGATTAACGTCAGGCGTTGTAACGAGCGGGAGTTTTTCTCCAACTCTTAAAAAGTCAATTGGTTTTTGTTTTGTACCTTCTCATGTGTTACCAGATCAACTAATTGAAATCAAGATCGGCGGTAAACAATATCAGGCGAAAGTCTGCAGTACACGATTTTATAAACGAACTTAAGGTTTTATAGCGGAGAGCAAGGAGGGCAGAGCGTGATAGAAGAGATCAGGTTTTCAAAGGAACATGAATGGGTAGTAATAGAAGAAGGATTAGCTAGGATAGGAATTTCTGATTTTGCACAAAAACAATTAGGAGATATTGTTTCTGTAGAATTACCAAAGATAGGTAGCAAGTTTAAACAAATGCAGCCGATGGCCATAATTGATTCTATAAAAGCTTCTTCTGACATATACTGTCCTTTAAGTGGAGAAGTGGTTGAGATTAACGAGGGGTTGCTAGAACATCCAGAGTGGATAAATCAATCCCCCTATGAATTGGGATGGATTGCTAAGATAAACCCATCAGATATCAAGGAATTTGGCAGTATGATGACCAAGGAACAGTATGAAAACTTTGTTGGCAAAATAAAGTAAACGATCGATATGGATTTCATACCTACAACTGAAAAAGATAGAAATGAGATGCTGAAACAAATTGGAGTAAATTCAATAGATGATTTAGTTAAGGAATTCAAGCCCGCTTTTACAAGAAAACTAAATCTTCCTGAACCAATGAGTGAATTCGAATTAATACAACATATGCAAATGTTATCTAAAAAAAATATAATCTTAAAATATTTTTTGGGGGCAGGATCTTATAATCATTATATTCCTTCAGCTGTGAACCATTTGCTTATGAGAGGCGAGTTTTCTACAGGGTATACCCCTTATCAGGCTGAGATAAGTCAAGGCACTCTTCAGGCAATGTATGAATTCCAATCTTTCATATGCCTTCTTACCGGTATGGATGTCGCAAATGCTTCATTGTATGATGGCGCATCAGCGTTATCAGAAGCAGTTTTACTCTCTTCATCTTACAATAGGAGAAATCACATTTTTGTAAATGAGGGACTACATCCACAATATTTTGAAGTTTTAAAGACATACTGTAATGCAGCAGATCTTGAACTCACTAATGAAATTGATGACAAAACATCATGCGTAATAGCTCAGAATCCTGATTTCTTCGGGAATATCGAAAATTTAAGATATCTGGCAGAAAGGGCTCATAAGGTGGGAGCACTTTTTGTTATCTGCGTTGTTGAACCAACATCTCTTGCCATACTTAAAGCACCTGGAGATCATGGTGCGGATATAGTTGTTGGGGAGGGGCAATCTTTTGGTATACCTATAAACTTTGGTGGACCATACCTAGGCTTCATGGCAGTCAGGGATTTTTTGCTAAAGAAAATTCCTGGAAGGGTTTGTGGTATGACTACAGACAATAAAGGAAACAAAGGCTTTGTACTTACTTTTCAAGCACGCGAACAACATATCAGGAGAGAAAGAGCAACTAGCAATATAACAACGAATCAGGGTTTGATGGCTCTAGCCTCAACCATCTACTTGGCACTTATGGGTAGAAATGGACTCAACACTGTTGCAAAACTTTCTTATGGTAGAGCACACTTGTTACAAGAGAAACTAGTTGGAGCAGGTTTCGAAGCATTAAACAAAAAACCATTTTACAATGAATTCGTTGTTAGAGCACCAAAATCTTCTAAAAAGATCACTTCATCTTTGTTCAAAAAAGGAATACTTGGCGGTCTGGAGTTAGGTGATGATAAAATGTTAATTTGTTGCACTGAAATGAATACAGTTCAAGACATAGAGTCCTTTGTATCAGTAATAGGTGAAGTATCATGAAACTGATTTTTGAATACGAAGAACAAACTACAGGGTACCTCTCTGATGAAAATATATCAATAGGGTTGCCAAATGAACTAATTAGGAATGAACTTCCTCTTCCCAATGTAAGTGAAATTGAGGTCATCAGACACTATACTAATTTATCAAAAAAGAATTTTGGTGTTGATCTTGGATTCTATCCTCTAGGTTCGTGTACGATGAAATATAACCCGAAGATAAATGAGGATGTTGCAGCATTAGAAGGTTTTAGAAATCTTCATCCACTTTCTAAAGAGAATTGTATCCAAGGATCATTACAATTGATGTGGGAGCTTGAGCAATATCTAAAGGAAATAACTGGCATGGATACTTTTTCTTTACAACCAGCAGCTGGTGCACAAGGTGAACTTTTGGGTCTTATGATAGCAAAGGTCTACTTTAAACAAAAAAATAAAAAAAGAGCCAAGGTAATAATACCTGATTCTGCTCATGGTACAAACCCCGCAACTGCTGCCATGTGCAAGTATGAAACGATCGTTATTCCTTCAGATATAAGAGGTAACATTGATCTACAAAAATTCAAACAATCACTTAATGATGAAATCGCAGTTGTTATGTTAACAAACCCTAATACTCTTGGGCTCTTTGAAGAAAATATTCTTGAGGTATGTGATCTTGCTCATAACAATGGGACTTTGATGTATTGTGACGGTGCTAACATGAACGCATTACTTGGAATAACCCGCCCCGGAGATCAAGGTTTTGACATGATTCATTTGAACTTACACAAAAGTTTTTCAACACCACATGGTGGAGGCGGTCCAGGAGCTGGAGTATTAGGGGTAAAGTCATTTTTGTCAGACTATTTGCCATTACCCAGAATAATCAAACAAAACAATAAGTACATTTTTGACAATACGAAAGAAAAATCTGTAGGAAAGATTCGATCATTTTATGGAAATTTCGGTATGCTTGTAAGGGCTTGTTCCTACATTATGTCGTGGGGGTCAAATATAAGAAAGGTATCAGAACATGCAGTATTAAATGCCAATTATCTTTTAAGCCTATTAAAAGAGGTGTATGATCTTCCTTACAACCGTAAATGTGCTCATGAATTTGTTATATCTTCGGAAAAATTTGGTGAAAAAAGTGCTCTGAATATTGCCAAACGGCTTTTAGATTATGGCTTTCATCCTCCAACCATTTACTTCCCACTGATAGTTCAGGAAGCCTTGATGATTGAACCAACAGAGACTGAAAGTAAGGAAACATTAGACAGATTTGCATTTGTGTTGAGAAGTATAGCTCATGAGCTAAGAGAAAATCCTCAAGTTGTCAATGGTGCTCCATATACAACACCTGTTGGCAGATTGGATGAGATTACAGCCGCAAGAAAACCAAATCTTCGTTGGGCTCCTCCTAAGTAAATAATAAAAAGTAGGTATTTACAAAATTAAAATCTGGTCATAATGAAAAAAGGCTATAATGTGTTGAAGTCACAAAAATTAATCAAAGTTTCTCTTGAGTATGATGATCTAAATAATACCATTCATTCAATAAAAATAAGTGGGGACTTTTTTCTTTATCCCGAGGAGAGTATTGATAAACTAGAAAAAAATCTAATTGGCATCAGATTAGAAAAAAATTCTATTAAGCAAATTATACAGCAGTGTCTACAAAATTCAGAAATATTTGGATTTGATTCAGAATCTATGACAGAAGCAATTTTTGGATGTCTGATTAAATGAGTTTTTCCTTCAAGGAAATTAGAGTCTTAGAAACTGGTCATAATACAGCATGTTGGAACATGGCTTTAGATGAAGTACTCTTGAATAGCGTAAATGATGTGCCAGCTCTGAGAATATACGGATGGAAACCAACGGCTGTATCAATTGGCTACTTCCAACGAATGGAAGAAGAAATCGATACGGAAAAATGTAAGCAGCTAGACATTGACGCTGTCAGAAGGATAACTGGGGGTGGTGCAGTCATGCATGATTCTGAATTGACTTATTCATTCATAACAAAAAGATATCCACAGAATATCATTGAATCTTACAAGTGGATATGTGATGCCCTAATCATATCGATAAATAAACTTGGATTAGACACAAAATTCTCGCCATTAAATGATATAGTTTTAAATGGTAAGAAAATTTCTGGAAATGCGCAAACAAGGAAGAGAGGCACCCTGTTACAACATGGCACAATTTTATTGGACGTGGATATTGAGAAGATGTTCTCTATTTTGAAAATTCCTTCTGAAAAGCTCAGAGCCAAAGGGATCTCAGATGCGTGGGAAAGGGTAGCTGGCTTAAACAAAACATTTACTGAAGTAGCACTTGCTCTAAAATCAGGCTTTAGTGAAAAATTTGGTGCCACGCTCATTGTTGATAAGATTACTAAAGAAGAAGAATTAGCTGCCAAAAAGTTAGTTGAGGAGAAATATATTACAGATAAATGGAATTTAGGAAGATAATTTACTAAGATTTATTGCGGTGCATTTCGAATCCCACTGCATGTATGATGCAGTGGTGATCGGTGGGGGTCCAGGGGGTTACATCTGTGCTATCAGAGCTGCACAACTTGGTGGCAATATTTGTATAATTGAAAAGAATGGATTGGGTGGAACTTGTACACAACGTGGTTGTATACCCACTAAATTTCTCCATTCGTTAGGTGATATAATGAGAAAAACATCCACTTCTAAAAAGAACGGATTAGATGTAAAAATGGAATTGAGTTATAGATTATTGAAATCCAGAATGGCTACTACAGTTGATAAACTTGCTTCTGGAATTAGACTACTATTGAAGAGCAATGACATCAATCTAATAGAAGGCGAGGCACACATAGTTTCAAGAAATAAAATTAAGGTTAACGACAAAATAATAGAAACCAAGAATATTGTTATCGCTACAGGAAGCCATCCTGTTTGTTTACCTGGTTACGAATTCAGCAAAAATATACTTTCAACCACTACCATGCTGGAATTAGAGGATCTGCCAAAATCAATAGTGATTGTGGGTGGAGGTTACAGTGGTTGTGAATTTGCTTCAATTTTAAATGCGTTGGGATGTAAAGTATCATTGATTGAATCTGAGAGCCACATATTGCCTCTTCAGATCGAGGAGATTGGAAATACCGTTGAGAAGTACATGAGGCTTGATGGAATTAATGTAATGATAAGATCACGCGTAGAAAAAATAGTGGACAACATGGTTCTAGTCAATGGAGAAAAGATTCAAGCCGAAAAGATCCTTGTTTGCGTAGGAAGAAGACCAAATGTTAATGTTGATGAGTTGAATGGTATTGGCATAAAATTCAACAAAAAAGGTATTCTCGTTAACGACAAGATGTTGACTAATGTTCAAAATGTGTTTGCTATTGGTGACGTCACGGGGATGTATGAACTTGCACATGTAGCCTCAAAACAGGGCGAAGTAGCTGCCCAAAATCTGATGGGCATAGAAAGTAAAATGAAATATAGTTCCATACCTGTATGCGTATTCACATATCCAGAAGTTGCTTTTGTAGGAAAATTGGATGGAAGGTCTGGAGAATTTCCTCTTGCAGCAAGCGCTAAGGCAAGTTGTTTAGACGAGACGAGAGGCATAGTGAAGGTTTTTGAAAATAATGGAATACTAGTGGGTGCTTTCGTAATTGCCCCACATGCAGGAGAAATAATCAGTGAAGCAGCACTAGGAGTCAAGATGCAGCTAAAACCCTCAGATATATTTGATACAATACATGCACATCCTACACTTCCAGAATCATTTGTCGATGCTTTGAGAGATATCAATGGCGAAGCTGTTCATCTGCCATCCAAAGGTATTTCTGCTAGAAAATAGAGTGTTCTCAAAAACAAGAATTTTTGTTTATTTTTTCTCTTATGTAAAGCATTTAAACTGAGGAGCAAAAATTCTAGAGAGTTATGAAAAGAGTAGGTATAGAGCTTGGCATAAGAGCACCTTTGCATGCAATAGAAAGGGCTGCAAGGATTGCCGATACAAAGATGTTAGATTATTATTTAATTCCCGAAACGCATCCAAAATTCATTGGTGTCGATGCTTTTAAAGCCCTACAATTTCTGGCCGAAAAGATTGAAAATGTAGTATTGGGAACTGGGATAGTGAATGTCTTCTCAAGATCTAAAAAAAAGTTACTTGATCTTGCCAATAAGGTGTACTACAAGACAAATGAAAATTTTGTTTTAGGTCTAGGAACAAGTGCGCCCATTATTATTGAAAATATGTATAAGATGAAATTCGAAAAACCGGTATCAAGAATTAAGAGCTATACCGAGTACATAAAATCTCAGTACAAAGGTCCTATTTATTGGTCTGCCATAGGAGACAAAATGACTCGATTTGCTGCAGAATATGCAGATGGTGTGATATTCTTTCTAAAGATATTCTTTCTAAAACCAGAGAGTGAAATTAGACGTAGTATTAAAATTATAAGAAATAGACTTTGTGCGTTAGGAAGAAACTACAACTCTTTTGAGATTATTTCTATTCTGCCAACATGTATAGAGGATAATAAAAAAAAAGCGAGAAATGCACTACGTTTAACAATCGCAAATTATGTTGGCGCAAACGAATTTTATTCAAAACCATTGGAAAAGATAGGTTTCAAAAAAGAAATCCATATCATACGTGAAAATTTTCTAAGACATGGTTTGGCTTCCGCTTCATTACACGTAAGCGATAAAATGATAGAATCATTAGGGGTTTTTGGAAGTGCAAAGGAGTGTGCTATGAAAATTGCTGACTATTCCGAAGAGGCTAAAATCAAAACAGTCATAGCTGGTTTTGATTTGTCAAGAAATGGGTATAATGTAGACTTTTTTAAAAATTTAGATAAGCTAGCAAGTAAATTCTGAGAGATGCCAACTGTCGATATTTCACAGATATGCCTTAGTTTCCCTAGATATTCATATACTATAGAGGAGATTGTTGACGACTTATTCAGTGATAAGTTAGATGAAGAAGTGAAAAATTTTTGTAAAACGAAATTAGGGATAGATAGGGTTTACAAAACCTATGATTTATCCAAGATAAAAGCTGAAGATACCAGTTACCTCCTACCAGATATTAGACTTAATGATATGTATGTAGAAAGTGCAAAAAGAGTATTAAGTTTCTCAAAAAGAAAACCGAAAGATATAGGGCTTCTTATAACAATTAATGATAATCAGCAGAATTTGGATCCTTCGCCTACTGTAGAAATTACAACTAGATTAGGTTTGAATAAGGATGTACGCACACAAAATTTTCAAGGAATGGCATGCTCATCTTTTTCAGAAGCCCTCCTAAACGCAGCTGGACATTTTGCCTTAGGTTATAAAGGTGATGTACTTGTTCTAATCGGCACTTATTATACAAATTGGTTTTTAGATAGAATAAAACAAATTGATTATATTTCGATGAAAAACAGAAAAGAACTTAACAATTTTATTTACTTTCTAATTTTTAGCGACGTTACAGCTTCGGCGTTATTATCTCAATCAAAGTCAGACAGGGCTTTAGCACAGATAAACACAGAAACTATTTCTTCATGTAAAGATACCAGTGTGGACGGCTATAAAAAAGCCACCATAAAACTCTCACCTGATAATTCACATAGAATAATCTTCGATATGGATGTAAATTCAAAAATATTAAAGAAGAGGGTGGCACAACTTTCCTTAGAAAATATTTCTTGTATCAAACAGAAGTTTCCCCAAGAGTTCAAACATATAAAATGCTGGGGCTTCCATTCAGCTGGGAATGTGTTTGTAGATTATGTTAGGAAAAAATGCGGTATAGAAAAAGAGAAGTCCGAACTAACTTATGAGTTGATGAGGAAAACAGGAAACGTCGGTGCTGCAAGTTCTTTGCAGTTTATTAAGGAATCAATTGAAAAAAAAAGATTAAAGGCAAACGAAATGGGTGGCATGGTAGATTATGGCTGGGAAGGATCGAACGCATTTCTTTATACAGCAAAATGATAAGGCGCCAGTGTCATGAATAATGCTTTGTATCAAAAGCCAGAAAAGGAAAAAGGGTAGCTGTCACAAAAATTTGAGTCTAAAATTTTAAAAAAAGGATTTCTATCCAAACAGCGCAGAAAGACCTTCCATTGCTTGCTCTTCAGTCTTTGCAGATGGAGTCTCTACTTCCTTTGGTTTTTCTTCTTTTCCGCTAGCTGCAGATGCTGCAGGTGCGGCGGCAACCGCTACTGGAGCAGATTTGATTGCTTCATCAATGTTCACATCAGCTAGTGCAGCAACAAGTGCTTTCACTTGCGCTTCCTTAACTTCTGCGCCAGAAGCCTTTATCACGTTAGTAATATTGGCTTCATTGATCTCTTTTTTCTGCTTGTGCAAAAGTAGTGCAGCGTATACGTATTCCATCGTATGCGATTTTTGCTACAGGCATAATATAAAACTATGGAGGCATGGTTCGCCCTTGAGCTTATCTTATTTACTTTAGATATCATAAAGAGATTTGAATATTTTTTACAACCAGTGGGCGTAAATCTAATTAAGGATCTTTAGAGTTCTGCTTATAGAATACAAATATTTCTTTAGATCTTTGTCATATAATGTATCCATTCTTTGTTTTAGAACTCTTTTAGCCTGCTCTTTTTCAGGACCTTCTGAAAGAGAAAGTATGTTGTTTATAAGTTCCGGCAGCGACTCTCTGACCCATCCGTCAATAATTGCGTTAATGTTCTTATGGATCTTTATTACTGGATCAGAGTTTGTATCCAACACTCCTGTAAAATTTTCATGCTCAACTCTGTAAATTAAGGCAAGTATGCAGTTGGTAGGGTTTGGATTCTTTAAGATCTCTTCAGATTTTGGTCCTGCCTTCTTCTGTTCTACCTTGTTTTTAAGACCAACAGGATTTATTATAATGCCATTTACACCTATTTTTGAATCCTCAACTCCCGTCACCACGCCAACTATAATGTTTTTGTATTCGCCGTCAGATTTAGTTGAAAAAACACAATCTCCTTCTTTCCAATTCCCCTTGCCAAACACAGTCAACCTGCAAGAAAATGATTATTTAATTTGTTGCCTCAGAATGCTTAATATCAGTCAAACCAAAAACCTCTCAAAGATGGATAAGGGCCAAATTCTTGCAAAGTTTTCTTCAGATCCGGAAAGGTATTACAAGGTCTCTTTGTTTGAGAAGGAAGGGTTTGTACGAAAGTCTTGTCTGAAATGTAAGCGATTTTTCTGGACTATGGACACAGCGCAAAGCTTCTGCCCAGAAGATGCTGAGAATAATTATTCATTCATCGGAAATCCCCCAACAAAGAAGAGATTTGATTATGTTCAAGCATGGAAGGAAGTAGAATCCTTCTTTGTAGAAAATGGCCACACTTCAGTAAGCAGATATCCTGTTGTATGTAGATGGCGCGATGACTTGTATTTTACGATAGCGTCCATTGTGGATTTCCAAAGGGTCATGGGATCTAAAGTTATATTTGAATTCCCTGCAAATCCATTAGTTGTACCTCAAACCTGTCTCCGCTTCAAGGATATAGAAAATGTCGGAGTGACCGGCAGACATTTTTCAAGCTTTTGTATGATTGGACAACATAGTATACCAAATTCTCAAGGATATTGGAAGGATAAATGCGTTGAATTGGATTTTAGGCTTTTGACAGAAAAGTTTGGTGTTGAGAAGAAAGAAGTTGTTTTTGTTGAAGACGTTTGGGTCGGTGGTGGTTCATTCGGATCATCTCTTGAATATTTTGTAAGAGGATTGGAGCTTGGAAATGCCGTATTTACAGAATTTCAGGGTGATCTTACGAATTATTCGGTATTGGATCAAAAAATAATTGATATGGGAGCTGGTCTTGAGAGGTTTGCTTGGCTAACTATGGGAACTCCTACCGCATATGACTGCTGTTTTGGTCCTATAACAAAGAATTTGATAGAAAGGATGGGTGTGGACGCCAAGGTGGACATGTTATCCAGCTATTTTACTGCAGTATCGAAAAATCTGGGAGAATCGAAAGATTTGGCAACTGTGAGAAAAAAAGCCGCAAAAGAAGCTGGAATAGATAACGCGACATTCAATAAAGTTATAGTTCCTCTTGAAGGGATTTACTTGATAGCAGATCA
>JACQFM010000129.1 GCA_016200035.1 Nitrososphaerota archaeon | reverse complement strand
TGAGAACGACTATGTCAGATTTTTCAAGATTTTTGTCTGTGACATCGTAATCTCCCGTTGATATATGAACTTTTATCTTTCTTCCAAAATCTATGGGTTCTAGTTTTTTAAATTCAGAAAATTTTTCCGAAGCTAGTGCTTTGAGAGGGCTTAGATATACTATCTTTACTTTTTTATTGTAAAGATGGTTAATGATGGCAAGTAAGGCAATGAGGGTCTTTCCACTTGCCGTAGGTGTAGAGACTAGCAGACTTTTCCCATCTAAGACGCCTGCCTTTATGCTATCTTCTTGTGGAGGATACAGTGTTACATATCCAAGAGAGTTCAAAAATTCAATTGCTAGTTTGGGAATATTAAGCCGCGATACTTTCATACACGGTTATAATGACCGGGCTTTGATTCATAAATAGCTGACTCACGTTGCAACTTTTTGATATATTTTCTAGCCTCTTCTTCGGTAAATTTGCCTGTTTTCACTAGTTCTTTTACGAATAACTTTTCCTCAATTGGTCGTTTTTCGTCACCTTCTATAGATTTCATGACGTCCATGAATAGTTGCATCTTTGAAACTTCACTGTGAGGCCTACCTTGAAGAACGCCCAAGTCTACTTGCCCTGTGTTAACATCCACACCTGCGTCTTCAAGCATGCTTTGAATAAGGAATATTGCTCTTTCTGCATCCTCTGCGTCCACTTGATTTTTCATTAAGAGTCTTGCCCTTGCGGTTGCAAGTCTTACTAAACCTTCAAGTTGTCGTGGTGTTACTGTAATCATGCCTTCTGATTCAACGTTTCTCATTTTCATATAATATTCTAGTATCTTGTCTTCCGCTTCTTGGGTGAGAACAGGATCTATTCTTTTGGAGTAAGAAAGATACTTGGTTAGAATGTCTACGTCAATAAGAGATTTTGTATCTATACCGGAGCTGCGGTGAAGACTTAGTATGTGTTTTGCTATTTTGGTATCTCTCTCTTTTGACGGAACATCCCTTACAACAAAAATAAGGTCAAATCTAGTTAGAAGTGGTATAGGTAGGTTTACATTTTCTGTAATATTTTTGAACGGATCGTATTTTCCATACATTGGGTTAGCTGCTGCCAAAATTGATGTTCTTGCGTTTAAAGTTGCAACTATTCCACCTTTTGCAATACTTGCAGATTGTTGTTCCATTACTTCGTGCAACGCACTTCTATCTTCCGGTTTCATTTTATCAAATTCATCAATGCAAACAAGACCTTGGTCGCCTAGAACTACGGCACCAGCTTCTAGCATCATTATGCCGATTTTATCCCTAACAACAGCAGCGGTAAGACCTGCGGCAGTGGAACCCCTACCAGATGTATATAGCCCTCTAGGAGCAATTCGTGCACAGAATTTTAACATCTCACTTTTTGCTGTACCGGGATCACCAACAAGGAATATGTTAATGTCGCCACGTATCTTTGCACCATCTGGAAGAACTCTTTGTGTAGAACCAACAATCAAAAGAAGAATTGCCTCTTTTATCAAATCATGACCATGAATATGTGGCGCAAATGATGCAATTAATCTATCATATACGTCTGGATTTTTCACAAGAGATTTGATTATTTTTTCTTCATCTGGTGATATTTCCTCTCTTTCCGTACTACGTGATGCTTTGGTTCCTCTTCCACCAAGAAACTCTATGTTGTTTCCCTGGATTCGTAATCTGTAGATACCACTCTTGCCACGCATGGATGGTATGTGTTCTTGTTCAATTCTTACAAGTCCCGTAAGAATTACACGATCTCCAGGCCTTGCGTTATCAACCAAATCCTGCAATACAGTCACGTCAACATAGTGCGGAAGCTGTCCTGGTGGTAAATCTTCAGGCAATTCTTGAAGCCTAACCATCTGAAAGTCTATAAATCGACTTTTTTCAGGACTAAGTTCGAGATCTTTGTGCATACATTTACTATCACTACATTTTAACGGTTCACTAAATTCTAAACCCTTTTCTTGTACAACTTTAGTTTGATGACCTTCAGGACAAACATAAACAAGTTCCTTTGCAAGGGGTTTAATTTCAGATGACCGCACAACCATCCCAGAAACGCTCGTCATCTTTCCTATAATCTCTGCATTTATCTCACGCAGGCTTCGTTGTGCTGGATAGTTTGCTATTCTTACTCTTACGTCATGTTGAATCTTTTCTGCGTATTGAGGAAATCTTTCTTTAAGAATACTTTTTATCGCTTCTGCGAAGGCGTTTAGTATTTCATCAGGATCTTCGTTAAAGACAGTTTCTATCTCTGGATTAGATACTAGATCATTATAATCAACTACCAAGTATTGGAGCTTCTTTGCCATCATCTGGTCTATTTCGTCAACGTATTTGTACGAGCCCGACTTGTCCTTAAATTGGGTAAGAAATTCTTTTACTTGATCAATGCGTTTGCCTTCAGTTTGAATAGACTTAGAAAGAGTAGTCATTTTTTGTCACCTAGAATTTGTTTTTTAAAATTAGAACTTTTCATGTGTATAGAATCGAAAAGGACCCTTTCTTCTATTGAAAGTTTTTTTGCAAGATCAGATGTCATCTTTGAAGAGTCGGCAAGCCTAATTATTTTTCCTTGCCTTTTCCGCATTAGTGTATTTAACATACTTTCTACTTTGTCTCTATCTTGTGGTGGAAGTCTTTTCATATATGATCTAACCTTTATGAAAAAGTCTGAATCAAGCGTAGAAAGATCAAAATCTCCTTGGACATTTTCCTTAACGAGTGCTTGCTTTAGAGCTACTATCATGTCAGTATCCTGTACATCTACCAATTTTTCTGATTCCATGACATCTGCAACCCAGCGTGGAATGCTAAGAATCTCTCCCTGTTTTGCCTCAATAGAAACTTCCGAGGCGTTTACTTTAATATCATGGTTGAATGTTACTTTTACCTCTTGAAGTCTATATCCTATTGTATGAACTTGGGTTAAGTCTGAAATTTCCAATGTGCATCAAACTCCATTCAAGGATTTAATGGGATCGATCGATCAATTCCTTTAACAAGTAGCTTTGATCATTTGATCTTAGACGTAATTTATTAGTCAGTGAGAAAGGAATCACCCTTATGACCGAATTGGCCATGTGGGTTGAAAAGTATAGGCCCATGAAGCTTTCTTCTATAGTTAACCAGAAAGAGATAATTGGCAGCCTAAAATCCCTTCTGAAGAATATTTCAGAATTACCACACCTAATGTTTTCAGGTTCTGCTGGAGTTGGTAAAACCACTACAGCTCTATGTATAGCTAGAGAAATTTTGGGCGATCATTGGAAAGACTACACTCTTGAATTGAATGCTTCTGACGAACGTGGAATAGGAATGGTCAGAGATAGGGTGAAAAAATTTGCACGTTTTGCGGGTCTTGATACAAAAATTCCCTTCAAGATAATAATCTTGGATGAAGCCGATGAAATGACTGCCGATGCACAAACCGCTCTTCGACGAATAATAGAAGATACTGCAAAATTTTGTAGGTTCATTCTAATTGCAAACAACATATCCAAAATTATTGACCCGATTCAAAGTAGATGTGCTGTCTTCAAATTCACAAGAATTCCTGAAAAGGAAGTAATTTCCTATCTAGAAGAAATTTGTAAAAAAGAAAAAATAAAGTATGATGAAAAGGGATTCAAGACAATCTATAGTTATACCGAAGGCGATATGCGACATTCAATTAATATATTACAAGCAACAGCAAGTCTTGGAACAGTAAATGAAGCGAATGTAAAAGCATCAGCTGGACTTACAAAGACAAATGACGTAGGAGATGTACTAAAACTTGCAATTGTGGGCAAATTATCTGAAGCACGAAATAAGATGATAGAGCTAATCAAAGTCTATGGCATGTCGGAGTCTGATTTTTTAAAATATTTGAACGAAGGATCCTACAAACTTAAAACCGATAAGCTTGATAAAATTTTAGAGTCTATTGCAAAATATGATTATCGACTTATAATAGGAGCAAATCCAGAAATTCAGCTTTCTGCTCTTTTAGCAGAACTTGGAAAAATAGGAAAATAATAGCGCAGAGAGAGGGATTTGAACCCCCGCGTGCTTGCGCACATAGGCTCTCAAGGCCCACGCCATGCCGGGCTAGGCGACCTCTGCGGATTTGGTTCATAAAAACTAGTTAAAATTTGTTTAAAATTCACCATGCTCATTAACGAGACTTGTTTAAATTAATTGGAAGCGGATATGGGTTAAACTAATTCAAGTAGGCAACAGATTCTAAATCCTTCATTCAGAGAACTTACCAGAATTGTCACAGTATATAATTTATTTAGGATTTCTTAGATTTGGGTTTTTCAATTGGTTTTTGAATTCAATTGGTTTATCAAGAAATTGATTTGGATGATCTATTGATATGACTGTAGCATCCAGTAAATAGACACCGTTCTCTGAAAAGATATTTTGTAGTATTTTAACACGGCTGCCATATTCACTCATGTATCCTCCAAATTGCCCCTGTTGAGCTTGCACAACTGCTCTGATTTTGTCAAATGTTTTGTATTTAAAGTCAAGTACTATCTCTCCTTTTTTATCATAAAAGAGCTCGTTCATCAGCGGTTTTTTATTTTCTCCTTTAAAAATAGCAAGCTTAATTGATACATGATCAAAATTTTTGTTATTTGTCTTATCCTAAAGAATCATTTTCAGTGTGAAATCTCCATTAGCCTTTATGTTATCCGGCAATATGAAATTCATGAGTGCTTGTCTCCCACCAAGGGATGTCGGTGGGTTTTCGTGGTGTTGAGCATGAATAGGAATCACATAACCTGAGATTAGTAAAATACATAATAGAAAAGAAATTTTCTTCATGCAAGAAACTGGGATAGTCATATCTATTTATTTTTTTCAGATAACCAATGTTTATATCTCAAAATCTTGATTTTCAGTTATGCTATCTGAAAAAAAACTAAAATCCGTCTCCGTTTTTTTACCTGAGGAAATTGTTTGTGAGACATTAGAGAGGATAGGATTTTTGGAAAGTGAAGCTGTTTTTACATCAAGCGATGGAAAATTCTGGAAGAGAACACTCTACATAAGAGATGAGGAGATTATTTCAGTATCAGAAGAGATTGGTGACTATTGGCCAAAGGATCCAATAATATCAATATGTGGCTTATCAAAAACAATTAAAGCCATTTTAGGAGATTTGGATGCCAGTCTTTGAATGCAATGAAATTCAGTTTATTGAAAACATACGCCGCCTTTTAGAGTCAGATGCAAAATTTATTGTTAATAGAAGAACACAACTTTATGATGACCGAAAGTTTGGACCTGCTGGTCTACCAGATGATATATTTACTCAGTTTGCTCCCATTTTAAGTAGAAAAAGTCATAGAGCATCTGTTTATGCAAAGACACATTTTCTAGATGATTACCATCAGAAGGTATACTTCTTGCAAGACCTACTTCACTCTTCTTCTAAGATGAAATTTCCAATTTTGCATATACCCTATTACAAGGTAGAATATTCTTTTAGAATCTGGGGAAATTCATATCACTATAGCTTTGATGTTCTTTTC
>JACQFM010000131.1 GCA_016200035.1 Nitrososphaerota archaeon | reverse complement strand
TGACTTCGATTACAGATCGTACTGCAGTGTAATTGTTTGTTTGCTCCGGAGTATTGGTGAATACTTCGCCTTGGGACAAATTGATTCCACTTCCTATGATACCGTTGGTGAATACGTAAACATTACCCAAGGATGCTTTTGGAGTTTTGCTTAAAGGAGGAGCTACCTCAACTTTCCATTTCTGCTTTTGTGAAATCATATCTGCCTGTGTTTTGTCACTGGAGTCTGTTATGATATAGTAAATTGGTTTGCCATCATAGAAACCCTTGTGTAATGGAATCGTTGCTGGCACACTAGCTCTTGATAATTTCAAGGATTGTTCTATGGTGCTAGCTGCCTGTTGCATCGCTTCAGGAGTCTGACCACGGATCCATCCATCAACACTTACTGTAGCTGCGAATTTGTCAGTCTTTGTTGTGTGTAATGCTAGTGCGGCACCTGTGAACTCAAAAGATCCTGCGTTGGTACCTGGGTCTACAAGTGTAAGACCATATACAGTGTTCCCGTCTACGGTCCATGTTGGTTGTCCCTTTGAATCAGCTTTATCGATCTCGTGGAGAACAACGATCTGTATTGGTTGATTTGCCGTGTATGTTAAGGATCCGTGATAGAGTGTGCCTTTGTTTGGTGCTAAGATGAGAGCTAGTTGATGCGACTCATGACCTTGCCCTGGATCTTGTGATGAAATGAGTGTTTGAGTGAACTGAATCTTTCTTAACACCTTTGCATTAGCAAGCTGATCAGACAGCAAAGGAGCAGAAAAGATTGCAGTTACAACTCCAATAATCGCAATTATTATGATGTATTTATTCATGCACTGTCGACCATCTATTCACATAAATTCTTTTTTCCAGATGAGATCCAATTATTGAACAAATGTATGTAATCAATTTATTTTTGTCAGCTCGAATTCATCATGTAATGCTTGTACTGCAGAATTGCAATCAGCATCTTTTACTACAAATGCAAGGTTAAGCTCAGATGATCCTTGGGCAATCATCACTACGTTAACTCCCTGTTTTGCAACAGCCGCAAAAACCCTAGAAGCTACTCCTACTATCCCTCGCATTCCAGAACCGATCAGAGCTATGATTGCGACATCTACAGTGATCTCAACTTTTTTTATTATCTTTCCTAGCAGACTCATCTCAAGTGCATTTACCGCTTTATCAAGATCATTCTTTTTTACTATAAACGAAATGCTTGACTCCGATGGGCTTTGTGAAATCATCATTATGTTTACTCCAACTTTTGCTAGAGTAGAAAATATAGTAGCTGCAGTTCCTGGTACTCCTACCATACTTCCACCTCTTACATCAATCAGTCCAGTGTGTCTTATTGCACTAACACACTTGACAGTTTTTTGAGTATTGGGTTGCGGAGATGCGGTTACAAGAGTGCCAGGATTTTCAATGTTAAAGGTACTCCTTATCCTAAGTGGAATTTTTTTCGAGACTAGCGGTTCAAGCGCACGGGGATGAATATATTTTGCACCAAAAAGAGCCATCTCCATGGCTTCTGTGTAGGAGACCTCTTTGAGAACCTTGGCGTTTTTGACTATTTTTGGATCAGTTGTCATTAAACCATCAACATCACTCATAAGCCAAACCTCATCAGCCTTTATGCTAGACGCTACAATTGTTGCAGTATAATCCGAACCCCCTCGACCAAAGGTAGTGATATTTCCATATTGATCTGCACCGGCAAAACCACCTACTACGGGCAAAGTCTTTTTTTTCAATAATGACTCTATTGTATCAGAAACGCGAAGTCTGGTCGTATCCATAAGTGGCTTTGATTCGCCAAAATTCGAATCTGTAACAATACCTACGTCTTTGCCTGTAAGTGCAATAGCCTTGGCACCCAAGTCACGCAAAGCAAATGCCACCAGATTAATAGATAGTCTTTCGCCAAACGATATTAGATAGTCAGAAGAACGTGGAGTCACCTCACCCAACAAAAGCATGCCATGCAACAATTCTTCTAGTTCTGAAAGATCTTTTTCCATCTTTTCAAGTAATTCTTTTCTTATTTTCGGATTCTTAACAAAGTCGTTGGCTATCCGCAAGTGATTTTTTATGATCTTTTTTGCTAGATTATTTGCAGCATCTTTATTTCCTTTCTGAATTAAATTGGTAATTCGAATCAGATCATCTGTAACACCACTTATTGCAGAAAAGACGGAAATTATCTTGTGTTTCTTTGATAGAGAGTGTATGAGCTTGGCAACATGTCTGATGTTGGCGGTCGAAGAAACTGACGTTCCGCCAAATTTGAGTACTAGTTTCAATTCAGTATTCCTCTCTTAATTGTCCTTAAATGCTTTAACTTTCTACTCGAGGAGCCAAAAAGAAGTGGATCCTACCTACGTTTGCAACCTTGAATTCTAGTCTTAGAGGCATCTTTGTAGAATACTCACAGATAACTGTACCTGCAACAGACCCTACTGCTTTTACTATACTGTTGAGATACTCCAAACTATAGGTTGCAGTGCTGTCTTCTTTTACCTCAAGCTCTGGCATCTCTTGCATTCCCTTTTCTAGTGTAATTATTGCTTCACCTGAATCTCCTCTTCCTGAAAATTCAGCTTTAGTAGATGATGCACTAATGGAGAGATATTCTGAGACAACCTGTACATCGCCTAAAATTTTATCAAACTCAGCAGAAGTCACACCGATCCTAGCATTGTAGGATATTTTTGGAAGAGGAGTGTCTGTAGCTGAGCTTTCGATCAATCTCATTTTGTATTTTTTATTTTTACCAATAGTTACTAGCAAGAGATTATCGTCGGAAATGCTAATCTCAACGCTGTCTTTTTTGTCAGCTCGCTTTATCAGCTTAGAAAATTCATCTATTCTCACACCAAATTTGACGTCATTATCGCACTCGTATTTTTCAAATGCAGAATTTGGCCATGCAATATCAATGAGTGCAACATGTGATGGATCCATTCCTCTGAACGCAATACCCTCGGCTGTTGATTCAAAAGTTGCTTCTTCAACAAGCGTTGAAATTGCAGAGATTATTGCTTTCCATTCGTCAGAGCCACTTGTCTTAGCTGAAAATACCAAACTTAATCACATGTCTCTAGCATGTTCAAGTTAAACGTTATGCGTAATTACGCCAAGTATAGCTGCATTTGGTACATCGATAAAACTGAGTTGTTGGTTCATCTGCACTTCTAGTTTGTAACATCCACCAAACAGCTTCACTATGTCCACACTTTGCACATTCGATTTTTATGGTCGGCAATGTCTCCTTGCGTTCATTTTCATCTAAAATATTAATAGTTGAACTGCTCTCGGCTTTGACTTGTCTTCTCTGTTTCTCCCCTTTCTCGCTATAGCCACATTTTGGGCAACTAAGACCGGAGTCAGTACTAGCTTGTTTTAGGCGCACCTCACACTTGGGGCAAAATTTCATTTAAGCACCTTTAATTTTTGAATTTATTAATTTCTTTAGATCGTTTGTATTATCAAGTGCAGTTTTTGTAGCCTTTTCTATTTCCTTTAGAGGATTTCCTTTAGAAGTATTCACACGCATCAAGCACTCTCTTGTGAGTGGATGTTTCATGATAACGCCGGCAAATTCTATGCCAGATTCTTTGAGAAGTTCATGCTGTACAATGTACAACATGCCTATGTCTGACTTTGTTATGGTCAAGTTAACTTCTTTTGCAGAAGATTTTGTTATCTTGGCATCCATGCAAATGAAAAAAATACTTATTGAGGATATAAATCATTACGGTGAGTTGAGTCAAAGGAGCTATATCAGTGAGATTGAGCTCGAGAAATTAGCTGATAAATTTAAAATGGATGAGAATGTTATCGTAAATGTAAAATTCTCTGTGCTTGGTTCATTTCGTGAATCATTTAATGAAAAAAACTGGGAGAGAGCATACAACAAACATGACAACTTGTTCAAGTTAAAGTACGGAATAAAACTTCACATAGGTGGACTAAGGAAGCGTGAGATCGGTAAGCCAATTGATACCTATAGAAAAGCTGCTCTATTTTGGACTCGCAATCCCAAGCTAACCCGGATGGCCGAAAAAAAAGTCTGGTTGCAGATATCAAAGAATTTTGAACCATTTATTCCAATGACACAGGCTGAAGCACAAGAGATCCTACTTGACTTTAATGAAAAAATGGAATTCAAAGCATCAGATCTTGGGGCAGGAAGACACAAGATAGGAGCCGAAGTCTATGTCTCTTGGCTAAAACATGATTATACAGATTCTTTTGATGAGAAATCTAACTCAAAAGAAATTGAGATTGAGATAACCAAATAGGATATAAGAGGAAACTGTGGGAAAAATTTTATGGCAAAATTTGATGGTATAAGAGGACAGGAATTGCTTGAGGTTGAAGACAAATCAGAAAAGGACAACGAGATTACCCTAATCTTCAAGGACAATAGATATCTTTTCATTAAAGTAGAAAATGGAAAGATGGTAACTACTTCAATACCAGAATAGTTACTTTTTGATAAATTTGTGATAAAGACCTATTGCAATTTCTTGTGATTCAGACTGAATAGAACCAGGTCGTTCCTTTCGAATTTTATCAATTGCATCCTTTACAGAAAAGTTTTGATATTTTATAAGATAACAGGCCAGAATGGTGCCAGTTCTGCCGACTCCTGCAGCACAGTGAACCATTGTAGGTTCGTTGTTCTTAATTCGTTCGTGTATAAAGTCAACTACATGATCAATTTTTTCCATGTCAGGAGCACCAAGATCTTCGGTAGGAATATGAAGATATTTTACATTATGAACCCATGACTCTGGGAGAGGATTTTCTGTCATGGTAACTATGGACTTGACACCCTGCTTTACTACCCAGTCCAGCTCTGCAGAAGATGTTGGCATGCCGCTACCTGCAAGCCTCTTGCTTATCAGCCAGCTAAAGTTAGTTGGCTTTCTGGTCACTCTACCATGAATTTTACGCCATAAGTTTCCTGGTTTACTCAACAATAGTGATTAAATTTTTCCTTATATTTAGAAAGCGAAGTTACTACAAAATTTAGTTCCTACTAGAAAAATTATTATAAAAAGAAGTTGTTGTCGGACTAGTCTACTAGTTCAGTCCAACCTTTGACGAATACAGAGTTTCTGTACAATGGAACTGGTTGTCCTACTGTAAAGTCCATTGGTCTCATCCAAAAGATTGCCTTTGTTGGGCAAACTCCAATGCATGCTCCGTCTGAGATGCATCTCTCTGGATAAAAGACAAATGCTTTACCTCTCTTCCAGCCCTCAACTGGTTTAACTCTTAAAACGTCTGGTCCTAGCGTTGTGCAGATCTCTACACAGAGTGCACAGCCTATACACATTTGTTCGCCTATGTCTGGTATAATTCCAACTGGCATATTTCTCGAAATTAAATTGTAAATAGATCTTAATATAACTTGCTCAAAAAAATGAAATTATAACGGCGTTTGACAATTTTATAACAGTGTTAAACTTTGTAAGAGATGTTAGCTTCTCCTAATAGGTATTCTAATAATTTAGAATGACGAAACCTATTTTGAAAGTCTACTGATCGACGTTTTTTTATAATTTAGTTTTCTTTTCAAATATGTGGCAAACAAGATTCATTGTGCACATATATTAGTTGAAAAGCTAAGCTTAGCCCAAGAGCTGAAGACAAAAATTTCAAAAGGAGAAAGCTTTGCAAATCTTGCAAAACAATATTCTATTGATGGATCTAAAAGACGGGGCGGTGACCTTGGATTTTTTGGAAGAGGTATGATGGTTCCTGAGTTTGAAAAAGCAGCTTTTGCATTAGAAAAGGGACAGGTCTCTGATATTGTAAAGACACAGTTTGGATATCATATAATTAAAAGACTGGATTAGAGCGGAATCGAGCTTGCTTGAATAACAATTTTATCTTTTTTATTCAAAAAATCTACAACTATACCAGATTCATTTTGTTCCAATAGCATTTTTTTTACCTTGTCTGTCTCAATGATTCGGTTCCCCGTTGGTAAAAGAACCCATCCTTCTTCTTTTTTGAATCTAACCATACTAGCTACTACTACATGAGAGCCAGTGTTTTTCGCAACGCTTGCAAGCAACATTAGGTAAGATATGACATGTTTTCCAATCTCCTTTCTTTTGTTCATTATATTATAAAGCCCGTTAAGTGAATCAACTATAACAATTGATTTTCTAAGACTCAGAGTATCCAAGACTTTTGTTAATGTCTCGTTCCATGATTCGTAGGTGGGTTGGAATAAAGTTAGATTTTTTGGAGTGGTAAGGATGCCAGATGCAAGATATCCGCTGTATAATAAATCAAAATCTAAATACAAAACATCGGTCTTCGTGTCTTGCATAAGTTTTGAAATAAAGCCTGCCTTTAGAAAAGGATCTGAATACAAAATAGAATTGATCTTTGTTTGCGAAAGAATGCTTTCTAAATTCAAATCATTGTTATTTTTCGGCATAGCATTATCATGATTTTTAAACAACACGTTGTCTAGAATCACTGTAATATAATAATGAATTTAGATTATGATGTTTCCCAAGACTTTCCTTTCAAGAACACAATCTACTTCAATAATGCATCCACTTCCTTAATGCCAATCTCAAGCATAAAGGCAATGACAGATTTTCTTGTGACATATAATGAGATGGGTCCTGATTCTATGACTGCCGATGACTTTGTAAGAGAACGACTCTTGCTTGCAAGAAAAGCGATCTCACACTTGATAAAATGCAAACCAGAGGAAGTGATACTTACTCAAAGCACTACCGATGGAGTTAACATGGTTGCAAGTGGTTTAAAGCTAAACTTAAAATCAAATATCATAATTCGCGGTTCAACTCACGAACATCCTGCAAATCACTATCCGTGGATACGCCTTGCAAAAAAATGTGAGGTAAGAAATCTCGAAGTAAATGAAGTTGGTTTTTTTGATCTAGGCAAGCTCAGATCAGTAATAGACAGTAACACTGGACTTGTGGTGCTAAGTCATGCGCTATATAACACAGGAGCAATTCTTCCAGTGGAAGATGTTGGCAATCTACTCCATGGAAGCAACATCCCATACTTCCTTGATTCTGCACAAACTGTCGGTTGCCTTGAGGAAGTTGATGTAAACAAAATAAAATGTGATTTTATGTCTTTTAATGGTTCAAAGTGGCTGTGTGGGCCAATGGGCACTGGAGTATTCTTTTGTAAAAAAGAATCCAGTGAACTTATTGAACCATTGCAGATTGGCGGAGAGTCTGCTATATTTTACGAAGGCAATCTTGCCTACAAGGAGATACCAGCAAGGTTTCAAGCGGGATTTAGAAATTGGGCTGGTGTTGCTGGCTTGGAAGCATCGGCGGTTTATCTTTTACGTCTTGGACTTGGAAACATCAGACAGAAAAATATCAAGCTTGCAAACCTTCTTCGTGAGGAGCTGTCGAAGATTTATGGTGTTACTCTATATGGTCCTGAGGAAGCTGAAAAAAGGACAAGTATAGTATCCTTCACACTTCAGGACCAGGATCCAAAAACTGTAGTTGGGAGGCTTGAAAAGGAAAACATGGTTCTTGCGGTACGCGAGATCTTTAACAAAAAGATAATCAGAGCATCAATGCACTTTTTCAACACAGAGTCAGAAGTTCTTAAGGTTGTTAGTGCAATTAAGAGAATGTAGTTACTATTCCTGTTCCTCTATTACCATCATTGTCAAGGTCGAGTAAACCTTGTCGATCTTTCTAATTTTGTTTGTTATAATATTACGAAGGTGATCCATGTTATCGGCTGTAATTTTTACTACAATATCATACACACCATAAACCCCTTGGACTTCGTATCGGACTAATTTTCCCTCGGCGTTCAGAATTTCCTTGATCTTCTTGATAATTTCCATATCAGAGCCCAGGTCTGAGTTGAGCAAGATGTATGTAGTTGGCATATAAGGTAACTTTAGTTTGACAATATTTAACCTTTGATTGAAATTTATTAAAATTGATTAGTTAGGTATGGAAACTAAATTTTATGCCTTTTTTAGATCTGACCCTTCCAATCTCTCCAGATCTTCCTAGTTTTCCAGGATCACCTAGACCTCAATTCATCTCATGGGCCAAAAACAAAACTAATGGATATAATTTAGAATTGATTTTTCTAAGTTCTCACTCGGGAACTCATATTGATGCGCCATTTCATTTCATAGATCGAGGTCACAAAGTGGACCAAATCCCACTTGAACGGCTTATTCGATATGCAATTTTGTGCAAGATTAGGAAGGGCGCTGACCAAGGCATTTCTAGAAAGGACATAATTCAGTATGAAAAAAAGCATGGTAAGATAGAAGCAGGATCTACTGTTATTTTTGCAACTGGATGGTATCGGCATCTATCAAAAAGGGATTATTTCAGTAACAATCCAGGTCTGTCAGTTGATGCTGCAAAGTATCTTGCATCAAAAAGGATCAATTTAGTAGGAATAGATTCTCCAAGTATTGATCTTGGAAGGGATCAAAGCTTTTCAGCTCATCATTTATTGTTGAAGAAAGGTATACTGATCTTAGAAAATTTGTGTAATTTAGAAAAAATTACTGGATCGTATTTCAAATTGGTTGTCCTGCCTCTGAAGCTAAAGGGGGCTACAGGATCACCAGTACGTGCTGTTTCTCTCTAGATTATAAATTGGAATCTGCTCTGTTTGTAATTTTTGGGTAGTTTTCCTGTTATAGGAATTTTATTACCACAAAACTTGCACTTGTTGTCGTCATCCATGTACCACCCTTGAATATCATAGCCGTATCTTTTTACTACGATATTATTACATTGGGAGCAGTAAGTATGTTCTAATGGATGACCAGGAACATTTCCTATGTAGGCATATGAAAGGCCTTCTTTTTTTGCAACCTCATAATGCTTCTCAAGTGTCTTTATTGGGGTTGATTCAAACTCCATCATTTTGTAATCAGGATGGAATCGTAGAAAGTGTATTGGCATCTCAGGACCAAACTCATCATAGATGAACTTACAGAGCTTGCTTGCATACTCGAGGTTATCACCAACTCGCGGTACTATCAGATCAGTTATTTCCACGTGAATCTTGGTCTTATCTCTAATCTCCAAGAGTGTATCAAAGATTGGTTTTGGATCGGGAACTCCTATGTATAGTCTAGTAAATTGTGGTTCGGCACTTCCCTTAAAATCGACAGTTATACAATCAAGAAATTCTCCCATCATTTTTACCGTTTCTGGAGTGTCGTAGCCGTTTGATACAAAGATATTAAACAGACCTTTTTTCCTAGCAGCAACTCCACAGTCTCGTGCAAACTCGATGAATATTGAGGGCTGATTGTAAGTATAGGCTATCCCATCAGCTTTGTATCGTAGAGCTTGATCTGCCACCTCTTCTGGTGTCATGTCAACGCCCTCTACTTTTCTTCTCTGGCTGATGTCATAGTTTTGGCAATACTTGCATAGCCAATTACAACCTGTTGTGGCTATAGAATAGATGCTTGTTCCTGGTCGATAATGCGTTACTGGTTTTTTCTCTATTGGATCTATTGCACCAGCAATCACTTTGCCATAGACAAATAACTGAAGCTTTCCAGCCTCGTTTCCTCTAATGGCACATAGCCCTATCTGGCCTTTACCAATTTCACAGTATCTGGCACAAGCTGTACATCTTACCTTATCGTTTGGTAACTTTTCGTATAGTATTGCTTCTTTAGTCGTCAACTAGTATTTGGTCAAATTATCATATAAGCTATGATGCTGCAACTGATATCTGATGTCTCTTTTCCGGTCTTACCTTTGCAATGGCGTTTAGCAAGTCTTGTTGAGTTATCTTGATGGATTTGACTGATTTTTCCTTCTTGTCTACATATCGCTTTAGTGCAACCATAGCAGCTCTGCTACACACGCCTGCAATTTCTGCGCCATTGAATCCATCTGTTAGTTCGACAAGTTTTGCAAAGTCTACATCATCTGCCAGTGGCTTCTTTCTTGTATGTATCTTGAATATGCCCTCACGTCCTTTGGCGTCGGGAATTGGCACCTCAATTATTCTGTCAAATCTTCCTGGTCTTAGCAGGGCAGTATCTACAATATCTAATCGATTAGTAGCACCAATTACAACTACATTATGTAGCTCCTCAAGACCATCAATCTCTGTTAAAAGTTGAGAGACTACTCTTTCAGTAACATGCGAGTCTGAAGTACCGGAACTTCTGCTTGGAGCAATAGCATCAATTTCATCTAAAAATATGATACACGGTGCAGCCTGTCTTGCTTTCCTGAAAACTTCTCGTACTCCTTTTTCAGATTCTCCTACCCACTTTGATAGGAGTTCGGGTCCCTTAATGCTGATAAAGTTAGACTCGGTTGTACGCGCTAAGGCTTTGGCAACCAAAGTTTTTCCTGTACCCGGTGGACCATGCAATATTATTCCCTTGGGCGGTGCAAGATCAGTATACTCAAATGCTTCCTTGTGTTTGAGTGGCCATTCAACGGCTTCACGCAATTCTTCCTTGAGTGATTCTAGACCACCAACATCCTCCCATGTTACATTTGGAACTTGAACTAGAACTTCCCTTAGTGCTGAGGGTCTTACCTCTTTTAATGCGCCCTTAAAGTCGTCATCTGTAATTATAATTTTTTGTAAAATTTCATTTGATATCTTTTCTACCTCTAGATCCAAGTCTGGTAGAATTCTTCGCAAAGATCTCATTGCAGCTTCTTTTGCTAAAATTTCCAGATCTGCTCCTACAAATCCATGAGTTACCTTTGCCATTTGCTCTAGATTGACCTTTTCATCAAGTGGCATTCCGCGAGTGTGAATGTCTAAGACTTCTTTTCTTCCTGTTTCATCTGGTATGCCAATCTCGATCTCACGATCGAATCTTCCTGGTCTTCGAATAGCTGGATCAAGCGAGTCAGGTCTGTTGGTTGCTGCAATTACTACAACTTTACCTCTTGATTTCATTCCATCCATTAAAGTCAATAACTGTGATACTACTCTCTTTTCTACCTCGCCAGTTACTTCCTCTCGTTTTGGTGCGATCGAATCAATTTCGTCAATGAATATGATACTTGGAGCACTCTCTTCTGCTTCCTTGAAGATTTCTCTTAGTCTTTCCTCACTTTCGCCATAGAACTTGCCAATTATTTCAGGCCCATTAATTGAGATAAAGTGAGAATTTGTTTCACCAGCTACTGCCTTTGCTAATAGTGTCTTTCCTGTTCCTGGTGGACCATATAACAAGACTCCTTTAGGTGCCTCAACACCCAATTTTTCAAACAATTCAGGATGTCGCATAGGTAGCTCTACCATTTCACGTATCTTCTGGACCTCATTTTTTAATCCACCTAAATCATCGTAGGTAATTCGTGGAATAGACTGATCTATGGCCTTCGTCATGGTACCAAGCTTGAACTTGGTTTGTTCAGTTACTATTACTGGTTTAGCAGAAGGCAAAGTACTTGTGACAACAAGCTGAGTCTTTCCACCCAGTTGTGTAGTTACTACAAGAGTGTCTCCGGTAGTAAAAACATGACCAATGTAAGTTGCCTGCATGTATTCTTGCAACCCTTCAGCACTTAATTTTTCAATGGGAGAGAGTACAACTTGTTGTGCTTCCTTTGCATCCACCTTTTTAATAGAAATTTTTTCACCGATACCAGAACCTATATTGTGTCTAGTTATGCCATCGACTTTTATAATGCCTGTTCCATAATCCTGCGCAGAACCAGGCCATAATTTTACATGACTTTTTCTATTACCGACAATTTCTAAGATTTGACCTGTTTCCCAATTGTTATCCTCGACAACTTTTGGATCAACTACTGCGATACCCTTGCCTACATGGCGTTGCGAGGCTTCTGCAATTTTTAAAATTATTTCGCTCATTATACATCACCATAAAAAAAGGAGAGGTTTATTCTACCTCCACTGTTTTTCCTTTTGGCTTGTCCTCTTCCTTTAGCTTGAACTTGACCTCAAGGATACCATTGGCATATGATGCCTTGACTGAATCCTCGTCGACCTTGTGCTTGATCGGTACCTTGGTGTGGTATTTCTTTTCTCCACGCTCAGCATCTAGATTTATTGTACGACCAATGACTTCGATTTTGATGTCCTTTTTCTCGACCCCTGGCATCTCTGCCACAATCTTTAGAACCTTTTCTTTATCATCAATGATGACATCGACAAAAGGTTCTCTTGTGTCAGATGTTGGGAGAAGACCAGGTCTGACGTTTCCATATTCTTTTACTATTGGCTTACCATCTGGACCCATTGTTACAGTATATCCGTAGTAATAGGGACCAAATGTTTGGAGGTCTGCCGAGCTTTTTAGCTCATCCCATATGTCATCCATATCCATGAATGGTCTAGTCATCTTTTGGAACAGGTTGTCGAATTCGTCCCAGACTATCATGTCATAATCACGCATATTATGTAATATATCTGACATTATATAAATTTATTTACATAAGACTATTATATATGACAATAAATATAGTTCTTGTATGAAAGCAGTTAACATCTCTGTACCCGATGTAGTGAGAGAGATCATTACCAATAATCGCTCAATTCATGACTGCCTTAAGATGGATTTGGTAAACTATACCGCCCTAGCTGTAAAGATCCAAAAAGACGTAGAGGCACAAGTTGGTGGACCAGTTAACCTCAACACAATAGTTGTTGCAATCAAAAGGTATGCCGACTCGTATGAGAGAAAAGATGACGTGCAAAATGAACCTGTTCTAAAGAATGCTAGACTTTCATTAACAGATGGAATTGTCGATGTTAAATTTTCAGCTAATGATTTTGGTACTGATGATCTTGTGGATCTAATAAACAGATTCACACAGATCGACCCCGATTATGGATTTTTTAGGTTAACAGATTCGTTTAGACTTTTGACAGAGGATATAAGCGACGTACGAAAGCTGCTTGAATCATTCCCTAGTCAGAAGAATAATCTTCAAACCGGATTAGCAAAGATAAGCATACACATTCCACCAACAGAGAACCGATCTGATGTGGTCTCTTATCTATCCGAGATGCTACACAATAGGGGAATAGAGATTATTAATGCATATTTTGGTCAGGATGATATCATTATAATCTTAGGAGAAAAGGACGCGGCCAGAGCCTACGAGATTTTACGCGCAGAAATATCTAGATAGTGCAGAATATAGACAGGAAAACTTTGAAGAAATAGAAAGAAAGTGTTGTATTGAATTATAGAACAGCACCAACGTCCTTTGGAGAGCTATCAAACATGGTTATGATGATAAAAGAGGTTTTGGTAATGACAAACGGTGGAGATATGGATAAGCGTGAAGATGAATTAAAACTCAGAAGTTATCTAAACATCTAACGTCTCAGGTTTTGATATTTCCAAAAAGACCTTGTCACCTACAGCAAGGCCAAGTTGTTTGTACTCATGCATATCCAATTTAATTGAGGTTACTCCACCGAGCTGGCCAAAGACACCGCCAGACATCATTTTGTTTAATCCTTTTACCATGTCATCCATATTTGAAAATCCCATCACGTTTTGGCCAAAGGGTGACATTGGTTGATTTTGTTCTCTAAAATCCTTGGTATTAGATAAGGAAACTACCACATATGGTGCACCGTCAGGTGCCGCATCTATGCGTACTACTACATATTCCTTCTTCATGTAATAATGTCGTTTTTTATCATATTTTACTCTTCGCCTAAATTTTCATGTTTGACTGTGGTGGTAAATCTTTACAATTCAGCAAACTCGTCTTTTTTATATCTCATAGGATATAACCAGCAAATTAGGATTTTATTTGATTGGATTATAGATCTGTTTTTTATAGAGATATTGCTAGATTGAGAATTCTCAGGCACGAACCGCGAAAAGGAATTCAAAGAACTTGATGAAGTAGACGACGTCTGGTAGAAATCGTTTAGTACATTTCTCTAACCCTGTCTGCATTGACATGAGGGTGTTTTGGT
>JACQFM010000127.1 GCA_016200035.1 Nitrososphaerota archaeon | reverse complement strand
AGCAAAAAGAAAGATCTGTCTTCCATTTATCGTTCCAGATCCAGTAATTACACCATCTCCAAAAAATTTCTTGTCCTGCATTCCAAATTCGTGATAATGATGGGTCACTAAGGCATCTATTTCTGTAAAACTTCCTTCATCAAGTAAGAGATCGATTCTCTCTCGTGCTGTGAGTTTGCCTTTTTCGTGTTGAGCTAGAATTCTGTCCTCTCCACCACCTTGATTTGCCATCTTTCGCTTTTGCAGAAAATTTTTGATTTTATCAGAATGCATGGATGCGAATTAGAAACAATTCCTAGCATATATTAATTTAATTAGAAATTATTCTCTTAATCCGTCACGACCGCCTTTTGTGGTTCTAAAAACGTTCATGCCAAGATGATAATTTTCATAGAGAGCTTCTAAAGTTTTCAAATCTTCCTCTGCAAGACCAATTGTTCTTTAGTGGCATTTGGATCTGACCTTAACTTTTCTAACTTTTCACTAGTGTTTTGTACGTAAATCTACTATTTCGAGAGACAATTAGTGTGTCTAAGTTTTAAGATTTAGAATTGGAAATTTTTTTGCCACAGCCTTTTGGTATGATATAAACGCACCTTCAGAATTATTACATTTTTTGCAGATGCACAACTGTGAAACCTTGGCAAGGTTACAATCAGTTCTGAATTCGCATTGTGGGCATCCAGCTGGACCTCCACACACAAGACACCTAAGTTCTTTCACTTCGGCACATGCTAGATGCTTTACTCCTATTCCCTTTGACCAAAGTCCTACCTCATTTTCTTCAATTTTCTTTTTACAAACTATACAGGTACCAGCAAATTTCATAGTCATCTTCCTCCAGCTCATTTGAGTAAATCTAGCTCCTTTTGGAGAATTTCTTTATAGGATTCTTCAAGACCCAAGTCAAGATTTTTGGTCTTCATACAGTACAAAAGAAACGGAAGGTAAAAGGTTGCAAAATCACTTCTTGAAACGTGCATTTTTTTAGCCAACATTGTTGTGAGTTGTTTTATCGCACGGCCGTCCCATCTCAATCTATTAAGGACTGGCCAAGCCAAGTTATATTTAGAATATCTTGCTGCAGTGCCCTCTTTATACAGACCCAACAGTACGGAATCTAAATATCTTAAAAGTCTCCACTCCTGCGTGCTTCTTATTTTTCCATAGATTATGTCTGCTTCTGAAATGACTTCTAACATTCTTTGCATTTCCTCTTTTGTAAGGTCGCTAGTTATCACACTAGAATAGAAAGCATCTATCTTCTCTCCAGGATCAATTCTTAGCGAATAAAGTATTGATCTTGCCTCATCGATTGATTTGGCCTTAAAAAAGGCATTTACCGTTTCTTCCACGTCTGCTGTCATAAAGGATTTTTCACTTAATGGCTCAAATCCAGTCGATAGGGCTTGGGCAGTGTTAAGCATTGATCTGATATCGCCTCTTGATTCTATTACGACTTTTAGAATAGTACCTATACTAAGAGATGCGCCTTCTTTTTTTAGAACTGATTCTAGATATAATCGCAAAAGCCTAGGTGGAATTGGCCGCAGTTGAATTGTCTTTGTTGCTTTCTTGATATCTTTCATCTTATCCAGTTTATCGGAGTTTGCAGCTAGAATTATGGGCACTGTTGGTTCCTTTAAAATATCAACGAGAGCTTGAACTCCACCATAGTCTGACTTTCCATAAATGCCATCAACCTCATCTACAAAAATCATTGCTCTGCCAAGAACGCTCATGTTGCCAAGCACTGGTCCAAGTATATCGTTGATTCTTTCTTTGTTTCTTACATCACTTGCATTTAGTCCAATAAGATCGTACCCGAATTGTCTTGCACAAAGTATTGCAAGTGTTGTTTTGCCTACTCCGGGTGGTCCTACAAGTAAAATTGGTTTACTTCCCTTCAACCATTTTCCGAGCCATTGAACACATGATTCTTTTGCATCTTCGTTTCCTATCATTTCAAGAAGGTTTTTTGGCCTATGTTTTTCAGACCACATCATATTTATCACTTGGGAAGGTTAGCAGAAAATTCTTGCCAGAGGTTTTCTTTCTGAAGCTGATTAAACCAGTACAGGTTGTAATGCTCTACAGTGAGAAAAAGAAATTCCAAAAAGTCCCTATATGAAAATTTTGATGGAAGTAATTCAAGTGCAAGTCTTGCCTCACTTAGATATAGATTGCTTTTTTGCATTGTGAGCTCAAATCCCTTTTTCACATCATTACTTAACACACTATAGTAAAGAGGCCATGAGGGGATCTTGACGATTTTGCTGCGTATAGAATCTTCGATCTCATTTCCACACCCAACAGATTCGGCTGCCTTTGCCATTCCAAGATAAAATATCTCTCCCAGAGGGCCTCTTGCAAGAGCCATATTTTTTCCAGCAGTTCCCATCACGGCTCTATATTTTTTGTAACATTGCATCATATCTTCTTCTGATATGCTGTTGGCTCTTGTTTTTAATTTGAAATCAAGATATTGACCGACTCGAGCGTCTTTGAATCCGCGCTCGAATTCTTCCATTACCGTTTTACCGCCCTTTGCTATTTTGCTGCGCGCAATTTTTAGCACGTATGGGTTCATCAGTTTGTAGTCTTCCAAATATTCCAAGTCTTCATCTCTATCCATTATTCTATCCATTGGTTCGCTCAAATCTATGGCAATTATGTGACCATCGACAATATCCATCCTAAGTTGTGAGTCTTCTTTGTCGCTAAAATATTCTGTAGAGGCATCATATAGAGCGCTAAAAACTGGAAATGTCATCTTTACAAAGTTTGAGTTGAGAATTCTTGAAACTCTATCAGCTAAAACCTCGTGATTTTCCAGTCTTGTCTTTACTGATTCTATTCGTGACTTGTCCAGTATTATCTCATCAGTACCAATCTCATATGCAAATTCTTCTTGGGTCCTATTTGGGGTGGTATCTGATTTTATTTCTCGTAATAAATCACTGGTGAATCTTTTTATAAAATTTGGAAACTCGTTTTCAGCTTCTTTTTTGTATTTGTCAAATTGTCTATAACCTTTACTTTTGAAAAGTCCTTGTTTTACAATTTCCTTACCAGGTTTAGTGCTCAAAAGCGCTTCTTTACTGAAGATAGCTTGGTCTTTGGAGCTCACACATTGGCAAGTTTTACTTTGCTATTTATGCATTAAGATAGTTCAAAATTATTTGAAATAAATTAGGACGCAAATGATGAATGCTGTGAATATTTCGGAGATATTACAAGAAGCATCTCTACGGGTATACAAAAACGTGAAACATCTTGCTGGAACAAAAGAATCCGGTGGTGATTTTGGTCGTGGTGCAGGAGGTGACATCACAAGAAGGATCGACGTAATTGCAGAAAAAACAGTTCTCGACTACCTAAAAGAAATCAAATTTGATTGTGTAGTTCTTGGAGAAGAGTGTGGCCGTGTTGAGCTTTCTAAGAATCCAAAGGGATTTGTTATCATGGATGCAATAGATGGTTCTACTAATGCAGTGAGGGGAATTCCCTTTTTTTGCTGCTCACTAGCTTTTGCAACGGGAGACAAACTAAGCTCTGTTACAGATGGTGTTGTAATAGACCTGTCAAATGGTGACCTATACTACGCTACGAAAGGTAGGGGAGCCTTTGCAAATGGAGCCAGAATTCAAATCGATGGGCAGAAGAACCCCATCTACTTTGTTGTTGGTCTTGACATATCAGGCATCTCTTCTGAGATGCTTGAGAGGTTATCTCCAATAATATCCAGTTCAAACCATATTAGACATTTAGGTGCTGTAGCGCTTGAACTTGCGATGTTTGCCCGTGGATTAGTAGATGTGTTTGTTGATTTACGAGGAAAAATAAGGTTCACAGATTTCGCCGCAGGTTATCTAATAGCTCTAGAGGCGGGAGGATACATAGTTGATCAGGATGGAAAACCATTAGATTCTGATCTAGGTTATGATAGTAAATTTTCTTTTGTTGCTGCTGCAAACAAGCAAATGTTGGATGAGATCATAAAAAAAATAAAAAAAGACAGCTAACGAACCAGCTTATAAGATTCTGATCATTAATCCAAGTTTGATTTTTTTATTTCAATGATGGAAATTCAATCTTAATTAAAAATTAATGGCGCCCTTGGCGGGATTTGAACACGCGTCGAGGCCGTGACAGGGCCCCATTCTAGACCGGGTTTTACGAGGAATGGATTTCTCCATGCCCCACTATACTACAAGGGCGTTGGAGTATGTTGCACGAAAATCCGAGTTTAAAGGTTTCTATTAAATCAAAAAATTTTGTAAAAGACTAAATTATACGCAACTGTCAAGCTGCGATATGGGTTCGTAGCTCAGCCAGGTAGAGTACCGGACTTTTAATCCGGCTGTCCGGGGTCCGAATCCCCGCGAACCCGTTAAACATTTTATTAGCTGTTGTAAGAGGTATGCAGTGAAACGATTCTTTTTCATTGCAATTTTGGTCACGGCTTTGTTTATGCAAGCCGCGTTCGCTCAAACTGAATCCAAAAAGGAAGTGGTAGGTCCGCAGCGAACAGGATTTGAGATAAATACGGACAAATCTGTATATTATTTTAATTATGATCAACAATCTCATGAAAAAATCAGGATAATCGCAAAGATACCGTTTATTAAAAGTGGTGAAAAGATTGAAATAAAATCTGTTTATTCTAAGGGGCCCTACGAGTTTAACGACATTTATTCAATTTGTTCGGATTCCAGCATTGGCAAATGTTTTGCAAAGTTAAACGATACCTATTATTTTGTAGATAGCGATAGGCAATATGGTCACCTTCTTGGAAAGTGGGCACTGGCGGCAAAGTATGGTGAAGAGGGATTCTCTACGCCTTTTGAAATAACCACTCCAAAACCATTTGAATTGTACACATCAAGCCAAAAGTACACCATTAAACAACTGAAAGATGCAGGATTACAGATAATTTTTCTAGGTTCAAAGATCTCAAACCAGACAAAGCTATATCTTGAAATCTTTAAAATAAAAGATTCAGCCCAAGTCAGTATTCTACAAACCGAAGTGCCGGTCGAAGTTTTAAACGAACCCCCTTACTATGAAAAATTTCCAATTACATTTCCAAATAAGGTTCCTTTTGATGTAGGAAGATACAACATCACAAGTTCATGGGGGGATCTGTATGCGTCAAACATCTTTGAAATCATTGGAGAAGTTCCAGTTGTCGATAATTCACAAAAAGGTGGTGGCTGTCTTATTGCTACTGCAGCATACGGATCAGAGCTTGCACCACAAGTTCAAATGCTCAGAGAATTCAGAGACCAAAAGATAATGTCAACCAGCTCAGGTGCTAGTTTCTTGCGAACATTTAACATTATATATTATTCAATCAGCCCAACAATTGCTGATGCAGAGAGGCAAAACTCCCATCTTCAGGTAATAGTGAAAGTCGTTTTGTATCCTCTCATTGGAATTTTAGATATAACACAGAAAATAGCAGTTTTTGAGGGAGAAGTAGGTTCTCTCTCAGCTGGCTTTTTGGCAAGTACGCTGATTGGTGCTAGCTATTTGTGGCCTCTATCTTTAGGCTATAATTTTGCCAGATTTTACAAGAAGATTATTCTTGTTATAGTTGCAGCCGCATCACTTACGGTACTTGGTATTCTTGTTTATGATTCCTCTATTCTAATGGTGTCAACTATGATTTTTGTTCTATCATCCGTTATGCTTGGGCTTTCACTTGTTAGTAAAGCTGTAACCGTACTCCGAACCAAAAATAAAAGGGAGACTAACTAACTTAGGTTTAATTCTGGGAATTCTGCTTGCTTTACTCCCAAATCATGTTGGAGAGTTCTAATTTTTTTAGCGTATTCAGTCATCTTGGTAGAGTCAGATTGTACCTTTGCAATCTTGTAACCTCTCCATGCCTTCTTTAGCGCTCCCCAGGTTTGACCTACAGTGTAGTTAGGTTTTTCCGATTGTGGTTGTATGAATTGAAACATACTGTCAGTCTCATTACCAGAATTTTTTATCTATGGGGATGTGAATCAAAATAAATGTAAAAGTCAAGATTACTACATCAAAATATGGCTTTTACGTTGGTAGGCTTATCATAAAATTCAACCTAAAATAATATTGCTGTGTTATTTTATTATTGTTTTAACCTTTCTAGAAAGATTTTCAAAGGCAAGAATGACTTCCTTTGTTCGTTTAGTAACACCCACCCGGTAGGCTTGAATCTTTCTTTTTCTGTCAGTAATCATACGCTGCTGTTCAGATTTGCCGGCAGAACCATGAGATGTTCTTTTTTCTAGTGATGAATGAAGGCTTGCTTCTTGTATTATCTTGTACAGTGCCTTTCCATCAAGTCCGAATTCTCTCATGGTGCGATTTATTTCAGAAATTGAGAGTGATGAGAGAGGCTTTTTTGAGTTTGATGCTGTCTGAACTAATTGTCCAACGACGCTATGCGCGATCCTAAATGGTGTGCCGTTTCCCACTAAATTCTCAGCTATATCTAATGAAATAGAATATCCTAATTCTAAGGCTTTTTTCATTTTAGGTTTGTTAACCCGTATCGTCTTTAGCATGGCATTTACTACCATCAGTGCTGATATGGCAATTTTTGAAGCCGACCAAATCGAGTTTTTTATTTGCTGTAGATCCCTACTATAACCTGATGGCAATCCCTTGATGTTAGAGAGTTTGTCATAAGTATTGCAACTTGTCCTACATATTCTGCAACGAAATCACGGCTTCCAGTTGCATCTATAGAATTTTCTACCAACCCTTTGAACCCAAGCATTCTAGAGATGCTCTGTCGATCTATAGGTAAACTGGTTCCCCCAATTGGACCAGCCCCAAGGGGTGATTGATTTACTCTTCCGTATGTAACATAGAACCTGTCCAAGTCTCTAAAAAGAGCATCCACATATGCAAGTAGATAGTGCGAAAAGACTCCAATCTGTGCTTGTTGTAGATGGGTATAAAGTGGCATTATTGCATCCTGATTTTTTTCTGCAAGCACCACAAGTGTTTCTATGATGTCAAGAAGGCAAGAACATATGGTGTTTATGTCATCACGTATTTTCATTCTCATGTCAAGTGAAATCTGATCATTTCGTGACCGTGCTGTGTGCATCTTTCCTCCAGCATTCTTACCAGCCTTTTTGATTACAAGATTTTCTATTAATTCGTGTATGTCCTCAGATTCTGATTTTAAGGAAATTTTTTCTTTTTTTAATTTTTCAAGAGCTAGCAGAATTTTTGTAGCTTCTTTTTTGGTTATGATTTTGTTTTCATAAAGCATTATTGTATGAGCTTGGCTACCTAAAATATCATAAAGCAGAATTTCTTGATCTTCTGAAATTGATGAAAGAAAATCTAAAGTGTTTTCATCCAACTTTCCGCCAAGTCTAGACCTATACATAACTTTAGAAATTAGAATAGTTATATATAGCATAGACGGTTTTTTTATTGTGGCCCAAGAAACTCAACAATTAAGACGAAAGATTTTCGACGAATTAACAAAAATTGTAGATCCTGAGATAAACGTCTCCATAATGGAGCTTGAGCTTGTAGATAATATTGATATCAATGGTTCTTCGGTCAAAATAGACCTTCACCTTACAAGTCCTTTTTGTCCAGCGATTTTTGGTTTTAAAATTGCACAGGATGTACATGACAATTTACTAAAGGTTGATGGGATAGATGATGTTAAACTAAATGTCTCAAATCACTTTATGGCCGAAGCCATAAATAATCAAGTTAATTCAAGCAAGAATCCAAAAAAGCCGTAAAAATTCTATTTTCTAAATCCCAGCAGGTACCCTCTTAGTAGCTGTATTCCCATGGCTGGATCAACCCCTTTGGGGCATACCTTGCTACACGAGCCAGCAAAATGGCAACGCCATATTCCATGGGATTCATCTACCATTTTGAGGCGTTCTTTCTTTCCTTTGTCGCGGTTGTCTGCAACGTATCGATAAGCTTGGGTAAGTGCTTGAGGTCCTAAAAATGATGAATCCGTAGCCATGGTTGGACAGGCTGAATTGCACAAGCCACATTTTATGCAATAAGAAAATTGCAAATACTCTTCAACATCTTTTGGAGTCTGCAAAAATTCTTTCGCGTCACCTACTATTTCCGAGTCTTCTCTTATTATGTACGGTTTAAGCTTTTTATGATTTGAAAAAAGGCTGGTAAAGTCCACTGCCAAATCTCGAATTATTGGAAAATTACTCATTGGTTCTACGGTAACTATGTCTGAATTAAGTTCCGAGATCTTTGTGTAACATGCTAATGATGGTTTACCGTTTATCTTCATTCCACAAGATCCACATGAAGCTTGCCTGCAAGAATATCTTACAGCTATGGAAGTATCAAGATGTTGTTTTACGTACAAAATAGCATCTAAAACGGTGGTCCATTTTTGCACCGGAACCTTAAACTCTACAAATTTATACGATGATTCATGATTGGGATTGAATTTAGATATCACCAAGGTTATTGATTTTGGTGTAGGAACTGCAGTTTGAGAAACTTCCTCTGCCATTTTCGGAGAGATTGCAGCCATATTAAGAAATTCCCATGCCGGCCATTAATATAGTTCTGGAACCATAAGCGACGAGTACTGCCATAGCAGAAATGCATCCCCAGTTGACAATTTTTTCGTATCCGATACCTTGCTTTAGCTCTAGTAGTATAACGCGCAATCCATTAAAACCGTGAATTGATAACAAGATCAATACTACTTCGAGCATAAGAGAGTAAGGCAATAAATGATAGTTAGCAATGACGTTTTCATATTGTAGCGAAACCGTAAAGTTCTGAGTCATCCTAAAAAGAATGTGAATTGCTACAAGTGCTACTGCCCCAAGCGCTGTTCCGTAATGTATTTTCATAATTACACTTTCGCGCATTTTAATCACCAAACAATACTCCTGCTCCGTACAGCATTGCAATAATTGCAAGTGCTATAGAAATCCAGATACTAGCTCTTTGTTTATAATTCAGTGATGCAGCTTTGTAAGGATAATCTGGCATGCCAGGTTTGCCAACGCCAATTCCACCATGGCCTAGCATTACTCTTATTCCGTTAACAGTATGGTACGCTGACATTCCTATAACCAAAATAAGTATGATGTGACCCTCAGTTGTCTGGGTCAATGCCAGCATATTATCCCATGCTACCTTACCATTTACTATTGCACTAGTTTCAATAACGTGTCCGATCAAATAAAAAAGGAGCCCAAGGCCTGTCAACCTCTGTAACCAATATGCAACGCGTTCAATCCCATAACGCGTCGGGTTTAGCATACCTTTGACGCCTTCGCGATTTGATTGTCTTTCCATCAATACTTTCTCTCCACTGGCTTGTATTTAGTAATAGTTACAGGATGTTCCTTGAGAGCGGGTTCTTTTGTGTCATAATATGCAAGTGTATGATGCAAAAAATTCTTGTCATCTCTTTCAGGATAATCTGTCCTTGCATGTGCGCCTCTTGTTTCTTTTCTTCTTATGGCTCCTAGCAAAACTACTTCTGCAACTCGAAACATTGAATCAAGTTCTATGACATTAGTGAAGTTGGTATTGTATTCTTTTGCTTGATCGTCAACATGCTTCCATGTTTTTTCTCTGAGCTCCCTCAATTTCTTTAGTCCCGAAACCAGATCTTTTTCATTTCTAAAGACATATGCTTTCTCGTTCATCATCTCGGTTAATTCTTGTTTAATTTCATACGGGTTCACATCTCCACGTCCATGAAATATTCCATCAAAGATTCTCTTTTCTTCCGCTGCAACAAGGTGTATCGGGAAGGGAGGCGGTGTGTTTTCTAAAACATATTTTGCCGCAAGCTCGCCAGTTACTTTACCCCACACTAAACATTCACTGGTAGAATTCGCTCCCAGCCTATTTGCACCATGAACACCATTACAAGCAGCCTCGCCCGCAGCCCAAATTCCTTGTATTTCTGTTGCTCCGTTGATGTCTGTATGTATTCCTCCCATCATGTAATGACAGACTGGTCTTACATCAAGGGGTTCATTGCTAGGATCAATTCCGGAAAACTTCATTGAGATCTCACGAATAGCTGGAAGTTTTCTTGCAATAACATCTTCTCCAAGATGCCTCAAATCAAGTTTTAAACAATCAACTCCAGTTTCGTGCTTAAAACCACGATCTTCTTTTATCTCCGTCATCATTGCCCGCGATACTACATCCCTTGGCGAAAGCTCCATCTTTCCAGGTGCGTATCTTTTCATAAACCTCTCACCATCCTTGTTAATTAGATATCCCCCTTCACCCCTTGCGCCTTCGGTAATTAGTATACCAGATGGCAAAATACCAGTTGGGTGGAATTGAACAAACTCCATATCCTTTAAGGCCAGTCCTGCCCGGTACGCCATATCAAGTCCATCAGGTGTTGAAGAGAGTCCGTAGGTTGAATAACTGTAAATCCTACCTGCCCCCCCAGTTGCAATGATAAGAGCTTTTCCTTTTATGATATAGAATGTTCCACTTGCAAGCTCAATGGCCGTTACGCCACAAAACTTTTGTCCATCATGGATTATTGAGGTCGTAAACCATTCGTTGTAAAATTCTATATTATCAAATTTTTGGCACGTATCATATAGAGTCTGCATTTCATAAAATCCCACCTTGTCCTGAGCATAGCTTGCCCTTGGAAAACTATAACCACCAAAATTTCGTTGCCCAATTCTCCCGTCTTCTCTTCTTGACCATGGCATACCCCAATGCTCAAGCTGATAAATTTCAGCGGGCATTTCGTGCACCAGTCTTTCTACTACATCTTGATCAGCAAGGAAATCACTTCCCTTTACTGTGTCATAAACATGAGATTCTATGCTGTCTCCCTCTTCAGGAAAAAGGACAGCTGCTGTTCCCCCTTCTGCTGACACAGAATGTGAACGCATAACTTGAAGTTTTGAAATAACTGCGATCTTTATTTGCGAGCTTGTCTTTGCAGCTTGAATTGCAGCACGTAGACCGGCAAGACCAGAGCCGACAATTAACAGATCATGTTCTATCGTGTCGGTCATGTTTAGACATCTTCCTTTTCAAATTAGATAAATATGTCTTGTGAAGGATTTGCACAAATTAAAATCGAATCATTAATATATATCGCTAGCGATATCGCTAGTGATGTTCGCACAATGGGTTCAAAGAGTTGGAAGTTCAATCCCAAGAGGATTTTCAAGATACTTCATTTTAGATGCGTTGAAGAAAAAACCATGCACTGGTAAGGAGATAATTAACGAAGCGGTTGCACAAAGTGGAGGCAAGTGGAAACCTTCTCCAGGATTAATCTATCCTCTGCTTGGTAGATTACTGGATGAAAATCTAATCGAAGAAACAAAGGATGGTAAGTATCAGATAACTAGGAAGGGGAGAGCGATGACTGATGATCTTGAAGCCATAAATAAAATAATCAAAAAACAGCTTGACGTTGTATTCAGAGTAAGTGGCATTGGAAAGTTTGTAGCCATGGATCTTCTCGAACGTATAACAAGCATAGGAAACACACTTAGCTCTAATGTTTCAAATATGACAAAAGAGGAGACTGTAAAGTACAGGAAATTTCTGGAGTCAGAGTTGCAAAAACTCGATTCTGCCGAAAAAAAATCACGTGGGAAAGAAATCAAGATCAATTAAACCATAAATAACTGCCAATAACAATATCAGCAATTGGTAAGCCTGAGAAAGTTATTATACGATAATTCTTCGCCGCTTGTTGTTCCTGGTGTGTATGACGCAATAGGCGCCAGAATAGCTCAGAAGGTAGGTTTTGAAGCTATGTTTCAAACCGGTTACGGAACATCTGCTACTTTGCTTGGAATGCCTGACTATGGATTTATAGGCCCAACCGAAACCGTGGAAAACGCAAGAAGGATTTGTCGCGCAGTTTCGGTTCCTGTAATTGTTGATGCAGATACAGGTTATGGGAATCCACTCAGTGTTTGGAAGCTTGTAAAGGACTTGGAATCTGCCGGAGCCTCTGGAATTTTTCTTGAAGATCAAAAATGGCCAAAAAGATGTGGCCACATGAGTGGTAAAGAAGTAATTCCTAAAGAGGAGTATGCAGAAAAGCTACAAGTTGCGTTAGATGCAAGAAAAAACAAAGATTTCATAGTTGTTGCGAGAACCGATGCAAGAGCTCCAGAGGGACTTGATGCTGCAATAGAACGCGGCAAACAATACAGGAAGATTGGCGCAGATGCAATTTTTGTTGAAGCACCAAAATCTGTTGCCGAAATGAAAAAGATTGGAAGGTCAATAAAGGCACCACTTGTTGCAAATATGATTGAGGGTGGTGCAACACCACTTCTTTCTGCACAAAAGCTTCATAAAATTGGATTCAAACTTATTTTATATCCATTGTCTATTCTCTTTGCAAATGCGTTTGCTTCTTTGCAAGTCATGCGTGAGCTAAGAAGAACTGGTACAACTACTCGGCATAGAAAAAATCTTGTTCCATTTGACCAGTTCAACGAAATTGTCGATCTAGCTAAATTCAGGAACATGGAGAGGAAGTACGTTATAAAGGGATAAAAAAAGGAAAAAATCCTTCAAGTCAGTGGGTTTCCTACGTAGTGTTTCGCTTTACTTCTATTTCTATGGTGGAAACGTTTCTTGATCGTCCATCTTGTGATTCTAGCATCTCTGATCCGATCTTGATGTTTCCGATAGAATAGCCAGCATTTTCAGTTTTTCGCGCAACGATTTGTGCTACGTCCACTGCACGGCCAATGCTGAGCCCTCTTGCCTTGATAGATATTTTTGGTTGGTTTGCCAGCTGTATTAGCGTAGATGTAACATACGCCATCAGCGGTTTCTTTCCTATATAGATAGTCTCTCTAGACTCGGACATGCCAAGTTGTTATAATTTAGGATAATTTAAATCTAAGAATGTAAAACTGGGCTCGTTGAATTTTGCGATCTATTTTATTCTAATTTTTTCCATATTTGGCTTTGGTTATGCATATGGATATGGAGAAATTTCTGCTTCTGATTTCAGAATAGTAAATTCTCTAGGTCAGGATATTAATTCTCCTGTAGTCGAACAACAACTAAATCTTCAGACCTCACTTACAAACCTTAGTGACAAAAACGTTGACTGGGTATATATTGTCCAAATTATCGATTCTAATGGAGCAGTCGTGGATGTTAATTTTGTAACAGGATCACTTGTAAAAAACCAGACATTAAAGCCTGCCCTCTTTTGGATACCGCACTTAGATGGTGTTTATAAAATTGAAACTTTTGTGTGGAACAATTTACATGACATAGATCCGCTCGCATCAAAATCTACTTTCGCTATAACTGTGACGTAAAATATTTTATGGAAAATCTGTAATATGCAATAGTGGTTTATCAGTGGAACTGCCACTACGAGTGGTATCAAAAGTCATTAGATGAGGTTTGTAGAATAAAAATTTCATCAACACGCTACAAGATTTTAAAAAAGTGGACCGGGTGGGATTTGAACCCACGATCTCACCCATGCCAAGGGCGTATCCTACTGGGCTAGACGACCGGCCCATAATTTGCAATCAGAATCATCTGATTTGCATTAACTTTTTTCGAGAGGTTATTAACGTTTAGTTGGAACAATGAAAAATTCATTATCAAAATAACATAAGATATTTAACCATCGTGTGAGGCAATTTTCGCGTGGTTGTTGACAATAAAGCTACTCTAGCATATATTCAAATACAAAAAGAGGATCTTGCCATTTTCAGACTAGTGCCAAAAGATGCATCAGTACCAGAATACAAAGCTGGTCAGTTTATAACAATTGGATTGCACGTCCCAAGCGAAAACAAAATTGTAAGGCGTGCATATTCTATTGCATCGCATCCGGAAAATAGAAAATATGTTGAGTTATACATAAGGTGGGTTAGAAAACCAGTTCCAGGTCGTCTTACCACACAACTATTTAGTTCAAAAGAAGGTGATGAAATATACTGGGTAAAACCAACAGGTGCTTTTACAATTGATGAAAAAAATCATGAAGGTGTAAAGGACGAGAGAAGGATAGTTTGTATGGGTGGAGGAACGGGTCTTGCGCCTTTTGTGAGTTGCGCTCAACATCTTCATGACACAGGAAGTAAAAGAGAGATAATACTACTACATGGAGCAAGTTACGTTGATGAGCTTGGTTACAAGGAACTTCTATCTGATTTAGAATACGAAAGTCTTGATAGAGGCCGAGACAAGTGGAATTTCAGATACAGGGCAACTATAAGTAGACCCCAAGAGTGGTTCAATAGGTCTTGGGGCGGTCAAGTAGGCAGAGTGGAAACATTCTTGAGAGCAAAGGATGGCGAAATGTCCCCGCTTGAGAAGTTAGTTGGAGAGAGGATAACTAAAGAAAACACCGTATTTTTGATTTGTGGATGGCAAGGAACGATAGATGGTTGCATGGACTTTCTAACATCAAAGGGTTTTGTAACTGAGAGAACCAAGAGACCAGACAAGAGCTTTGAGATAAAGTACGAATCTTACGGTTAGCTTATCAATTTACTATTTGAAAAGATAATATTGAATGCTCAGAGGCTGTTTTACGGGGACGTAGGTTAGCTTGGTAGACTGCCAGCCTCGGGCGCTGGATGTCGTGGGTTCAAGTCCCATCGTCCCCATTTCTTCTATGAGTAAGGTTTGTGATAAGTTGCTTATTTGTTTTAGAGACAATATTGTATATTCAGACATTTGGTGAAAATTTTGTTAAGCATTGAAATATGACAAGACTTTTAGTATGAAGTAAATTTGACTATCGCAATATATCTCGCGCACCTAAATCCTGTAACAAACTCACATGTCGAGATTATAAAAGAACTCAAAAAAGAAAATGAAGTGCGTGTTATGCCGGTTGTATTTATGAAAAAAGATAAGGAGATCAACAGTAGAAGTTTTCCTTTCAGTTTTCAACTAAGAAAGAAAATGCTTCAGTCAGTCTTTGACGACTCAATTTTAATCCTTTCAAATTATACTTTTTACTCCCCTTTTGCCAGATACATGCCACCTCTTCTTTCGCCATTTTCATGGAATATCAAAGAAAAGATACTTGACGGCATTTCAGAAGAGTATTTCACATACACAGGAGATAGTACGGAAGGATTTGTACTAAAGCTCTATGGACTCAATCCCAAGATAGGTACAAGGAAAAGTATCTCTGCTTCCTTTGTAAGAGAAAAGATGTTTGAAGAAGCTCTTGGCAATGATACAGATTGGGAAAAATATGTTCCACAGGAAGTAATAAAGATAATACGTGAAAATTGGCAAATTGTAAAAAAATACTCGGTTGAACAAGATTACACCCATAAAATTCTTGGAATGAAATTTCCACGAGATGGTTTCTGGTAGAAATAGATTAATTACAGGCATCTTCGTTGTTTTATATGAAAACTTTCAAGGCAAATTTTGCGTGGTTTGATGGTAAGTTCGTAAGAACAGAGGATGCAAGAGTTTCCGTGATGACTCATGCCATTCACTATGGAACATCTGTTTTTGAGGGATTGCGTGGTTACTGGAATGCAAAAAATCTTAACATCTTTAGACTTGATGATCACATTAGGCGATTTAGGAATTCTGGCAAAATTTATTCGATTTCATTAAGATTTTCTGATAAGGAGATATCAAACGCAATAATTGGCCTATGCAAGAAAAAT
>JACQFM010000016.1 GCA_016200035.1 Nitrososphaerota archaeon | reverse complement strand
GCCAAATGAGCACAATAAAGCCCTTTCCATTACTTGGTTATCTTTTTAGCAATTAGAAAGATCAAGTTATACAATATTATGGAATCAAAAATTTACTTCTTTCATTTTCCATGCATAACACAATTATTTGTGAAAGATTTTGATCCATCATCAAGCGTTTCGCTGATATAATGCTACAAGATTAAGTTTCTGAGTTGTCTTTGGCACCTAGATTTAGCGTCAGAAACCTTTCCTATTTTTGTATAACATGATCTTTTTTCCATCATCGCTTATTCTACCAATCATCATCAAAAGTTTACAATTGTAAAGTTTCTGGACCTTTCTGTAAGTGGTACTCATAGGAATTCTGCATTCAGAACTAAGTTCAGAGGCCGATCTTGGCAACTTTGATGTTGCAGCAAGTATTAACCTTGAGTATTTATCCGACAAAATGTTCATAATTATGCTTTTTTCCGCGTCTATTTTTATTGATTCTTCTTGGGCCTGCACAATTATCACCAAAAAATTGATTCAGTCTTTTTCATGACTGTTGTTTCGCTACAAAATTGTGTTAATTGCAAATCATGCAATTCGTTAGTTATCTTTTCCCCAATCCGAGCGTAACTAGATTTTGCCATTGTTCAATTGTATAATTTTTTGAATATAATGTGTTACTTAACAAGGTTAATTCACCATCATCATGTAGAGTGATAATTTCCATGATTAGTGTTTTGAAAATTTGTCCATTATTTTACACATACATTTTGTTGTTTTATTTAGAAGATCTATTCTTGCAAACTCATTTGGTGAGTGAATTCTAGAAAAAATATACGTACTCCCTATCGATATACAAGGTGAATGCAAGACTTTCACAAAAGAATGCATTGGCCCCGTTCCAGCTGATGATATGCTGATTACTGAACTTCCAAATGACTCATCAGCGGCTTCCTTTACTACAGAGACAAAAGGATCAGTTGTCTTTGTTCTTGATGCAGCCTCGCCATGAATCATAGTTATTGTGATATCGTCAAAGCCATTTTTTTGTAGATGTCTTCTGAGCCTTGCTAATTGTTTTATAGGAACCATTCTAGGTACGAGCCTAAAATCTATCTTTACAGTTGCTCTTGAAGGAAGAACGGTTTTTGCGCCAAGTCCTGTGTATCCTGAGATAAAACCAGCAATGTTACAGGTTGGTTCTCCAACGAGTGCCTTTTTGAGTTCATTTCCACGCTTGTTTGCAAGAAACCTCTTGATGCCATACTCTTTTTTGAATTCATTTTCATCAAAAGGTTCTGAATTTATAATTTCGAGCTCTTTCTTAGTAAATCTGTCAACCTCCTTGTACCAGTCCTTGATTAGTATTCTTCCCTTAGAATCTCGCAAAGTCTTGATGGCCTCCAAAAGTCTCCAAGCAGGATTTTCGATTATTACTGCCAAGCTCGAGTGAGCATCTCGGATAGATTCTTCTGCGGAAAGCTCAACGTAGAGCAAACCTTTCATGCCAAGACTAATTATTGGCCTGTTTTTGGCATCCACATAGCCAAACTCCCAGATAACTGCGTCAGAAGCAAGCTTTTTCTTGTATTTTTTTAGATATGCTTCAATGTGCATGCTTCCAATTTCTTCTTCACCCTCAACAAGAAATTTTACATTGCAAGGAACATCACCTTCTGTTTTTAGATATGACTCTACCGCCTTTATTCTAGTTATCAGCTCTCCTTTGTCATCAGCAGAGCCTCTACCGTAGATCTTCTTTCCTTTCACTTTGCCACTAAACGGATCTTCATTCCATAGATCATATGGTTCAGCAGGTTGCACATCATAATGATTGTAAAATAGCAAAGTCTTTGAAGGATTTTGCTTTGATATTACTTCACCATATACCGCAGGCGGAACGCCTTTTGCTAGACGCAGTATCTCTGATTTTATTCCTGAACTTCTCATTATTTTTGTAACAAGCCGTGCACACTCTTCAAGACCTTCATTTTTTGCTGAAACGCTAGGTTGTCTAATCAAAGTCTGCAGATCTGAAATTAATCCGTTCATGTGCTTATCTACAAACTCAATTTGTGACATAAGATCACGTTACCTTGTCAAATGGTTTCATTGCAACCGCGATAAATTCCAGTAGATCAGTTGCCACCATATGCAATCCATACTTTTTCTGTGCGAGTACTCCTGCTCTTCCATTGATAAAGACTGCTGCTGCGGCAGCTTCCAGTGATTTCCTATGTTTTGATAGCATTCCAGCTACTAGTCCGGAGAGCACATCACCTGTTCCTCCTACTGTCATTGCAGGAGTGTTTTTTACGTTAAGAAAGGTCTTTTGACCATCTGACACGATGTCTGTAGGTCCTTTTAATAAAATTGTGACAGAATTTTCCTTGGCGTGTTTTTCGACAAGCAGAATTTTTTCTTTTTTGGAGTTTGGTGGCAGTTCGCCAAATAATCTCTTAAATTCTCCTTCATGAGGAGTTACTACAACATCTTTGTTTTTTATCACAGGCAAAATATCTGGTACAAGAGCACTTGCGTCAAGTGATAGTTTTACTTCTCTATCTAAAAGTGAATTTACAAGTAGCTTTAGTGCTTCTACATCCTGTATACCAAGTCCCATGCCAATTGTCGCAGAATCAAGTTCTTTAGGAATCAGACCAAGTAGTTTATGCACCGCACCACGTGTAATCTTGGCATCAACCAACGGCAGCACTATTAAGTTTGGCGATACAGAGCGTGTTGCCTGTGCATTTATTTTTGGAACACATGTATATACAAGATCTGTGCCGCATCTAAGAGCAGCAAGCGATGAAAGGATTGGTGCTCCGTGGTAGATGTAGCTTCCACCAACGACCAGAACTTTTCCGTTCTCACCCTTTCGCGAAGCAAACTTTCGTTCTGGTATGAATTTTTTTACGATAGTTGTTTGCAAAATCTTGCTTTTCAACATCGGTAATCCTATTTTTGAGCGAATAAACCTTCCTTGTAAATTCAAACAACTATTTCTAGTCTTTTTTGTACTCACATGGAATAATTGGGTTCAGGTTCCTCTTCTTGCCTTTTGATAGGATAAAATCTTGGTTTGAAAACCTTCCTTGCAAAGGCAACGTAAGTTGTATGACCTATACTTCGAAATGAATGTCTGGTCTTTCCCTCTCTTGCCTCAATAGTTCTGACAATTTGTTCAGTACATTCAATATCATAGAACTGGTTTTCATGAAGAGCTGTTGCCAGTCTTTCAAGTTGGTTCATGGTAGGACATATGGCAACTAATGCTCCACTTCCCTTGAGCATCTTTCTTACTTGTGGTAAAACCGACCATGGATCTCCAAGATCTACTATTGCCAAGTCCACATCAGTTTGCGGAACTCTTTTAACAGTTTTCAGATCAAGCTTTTCCATTGTTACATGTTTTGTAAGCCCGGCCTTCTCGATATTTTTTTTGGCAATCTCCATAAAGTTTGGGTCCACATCATAAGTATAGACATGGCCACGTGGTTTTACTATACTTGCAAGAAAAGTTGTAAGTGATCCGCTGCCCGTTCCTATCTCGACCACTTTTTGCCCACTTTGTAATCCTGTCCTTGCCGCAATGTATCCAAGATCTTTTGGATAAACTATCTGAGTACTGCGTTGGCTCTTCATCACATAGTCATATATCGTAGGCTTGAACAGATAGACGAATTTTCCCTTATTGGTCTTAATGACAGACCCATACTCTTTTCCTATTGCTTTTTTATGATCAATTATGCCAATGTGTGTGTGAAATTGCTGCTTCTTTGATACTTTCATTAACCATTTTTTTGAATCGTTGAAAAAAAATAGAACGTACGAGTTTTGTTTTATTTTATCCACAAAAATAGGGCTAAGTTCATTTGAATAAGAATTTATCTTATGATCAACGACTTGGATAGATAATTTCTAGCTATGTTCATAATGTCTACTTTGCTTACCGAGTTTGCGTCTATTTTTCATACCTATTCTAAATTGACGGCCAAAGTCGTTGTCTTGTGTTTTTGTTGCTTCCTTCTTACTCTTCTTTTTGTTCATGAAATCCTTTCTAGGTTTTGAAAGTCCTTTACTCTTTTTATTTTGATCTTTTGAATTTCTTTTCAAATAGAGCTTTTGAAAATGTCGTCCCTTGCGATACCATTTCTTTTTATGTATCTCAATAAGGCATCTGGACTATCAAGTTTATAATAACGCATCAGACTCTCAATGGTCTGATCATCAAAAATTCTATAGATATCAACATTCTTTTTAGGCATTTTTAAATTATTTTTGTTATTATTTCGTTTAAGCACCACCATATAATGGTCAGAATGATTGATAAAGTTATTCAAAATTACTAGATTTGAGAGAATCTAACCAAATTTTTATTAGACTTTGACCATTCTTGTTTTCATTGTCTTTTGAATCCAGTATGATTTTCTTGTTGGATTGATGTTGCACATCTTTTAGATGTGTCTCAATATCATTCTCCTCCAAATCCATCGAGCAGATGTTACAACGTATACTCATCATAGCCATGTATGCAATAGTAGTATAATAGTTCACTTCATGTTCCAGATGGCAAAAATAATATCAAATAATGAAAAGTTATCTATTTGTCAGCAGATGCATTATGCAATGGAATATGATTTTAGTGGTAGAGTAGTTCTTATCACAGGCGGTACAGGAGCCCTAGGAAGAGAAGTGAGTTTAGCGTTCCTGAAGGCAAAGGCTTTAGTTGCAATCACATATGTGTTGGATGAAGAGCTCAACCAGGTTAAGTCAAAGTTAGGTGAACTAGCAAAGAATGCATTTCTCTTGAAAGTTGACTTGACAGACAGCATTCAAGTTCAAAAACTTGTGTCAGATGTATTAAGAAGGTACTCTCGTATTGACATACTTGCCAACGTTACAGGTGGATACATCGGTGGCAAAACAGTTACAGAACTAGAAGAGAAAGAATGGAATTTTATGATAAATCTTAATCTAAAAACTGCATTTCTAATTAGTAAATACGTCATACCACAGATGGTCAAACAAGGAAGCGGAAAAGTAATTCATGTTGCAGCAAGACCTGGTCTCAAAGGCTCAGGCCGAGATTCAGCATATGTTGCATCCAAATCTGGAGTCATAAGACTTGTGGAGTCACTTTCTGAAGAGGTTAAGGATAAGGGAATTAACGTAAACTGTATCATGCCCAGCATAATTGATACTGAGGCAAATAGAAAGGCCATGCCAGATGCTGACTTCACGAGATGGGTGAAGACTTCAGATATTGCAAAAGTAGTACTTTTCCTTGCTTCAGAAGATTCTAAACCCATACACGGGGCTGCGATCCCAGTCTACGGATTGGTTTAGACTATCAGTTGAGTTTAACCTAGGCTGCCACTTGTACGATAACTTGTTTCTCGGGTTCTTTTTCTTTAGCTTCTTTTTGTTTTAGTTTCGCCAGATATTCTTCTATCATAGCGTATTCTATTTCGTTACACATGATGTATTATTACAATTCAAAGTATAAAAGAGAATCCATTAGCTTGGATAATTTTAAGTAATTCTCTGGCATTTGAATTGTAATGCTATTCATTACCTTGATAAAATTCAAGAAAAAAGCAAGTGAAGTAGTTGAAGTAGGTAAAAAGATCATGCAAAACTTACCAGCTGGTGTGAAGATAATTGCAACTTACTGGACACTAGGACGATTCGATGCTGTCTGGATCTACGAAGGAGCTAGTGAAAAAGATGCAATCAGGCTCTGGGCAAATGCTGGCGACGTGGTACGAACAGAAACACTCGTGACAATATCACGAGAAGAAGCAATGAAACTTATTTGATAACTAACTTCTAAACGTCAAATAGAAAAAAATTGGCTGTTTGAAGCGAAAGCTGGAAACAAATTCACTGATGTTCTTATGGGATTTTTAATCATTCGCAACAAGTAATTGCATCTACAATTTCTTCTGCGATTGTTAAAATTTTTCCAGATTAGATACGCTATAACAATACTATTTAGTCACATTTGCGTTTGTAAAGTAGTGAAGGTCATTGATGTTATAGACCCACAACGAGTAAGTAAGATTCCAGATAAAACCATAGTTCTACTATCTTCAGGAAACTACGTAGAACAGGGAGTTACCATAAAGAGAGTCCAACTTTGTCTGTATATACAAAAGACCGATCCTGAGCGCGGGCTGTATTCATTAATTACTTCAGTAGTTGAGACAGACAAAGGCGAGGTTGAGATGACATACTACGAGGGTTATAGAGGTAAAAATGCGCTAGAAGAAGCTGCCGCCTTTCTTACTTCTACACTTGGCTTATCAGGCCTCATCCTGCGATCCGTAATTCAACTAAACGCAGCACTAAACAAAAATCACATTACATAAAAGGATTGTAAAAGAATCAGCTTGATATGGTAAAAATTGTAATGCAGAGAATTCCATATTATTGACGTTTTAGCCCTTTAGATTTTTTTGTTGGATCTTTTCGTTCCCATAACCTCATAATACTTGCAAGCATAAATGATCCTACAATCAATATTGCTATTCCCCCAATAACAAAAATGATAAATTTTGCAATAGATTTTAGACCGGCCATAACTTTACAATGTCTTACTATCTGTTAAATCTGGCTCTCACATTCTGTCGGGTGATGAAACTCCTATTACATCAAGCGCCTTGGCAAGAGTTTCTTTAAAGCAGTGTACTAGGCATAACCTTTCATTCACAAGAGATTTGCTTTCTGCAGTGAGAACTTTCACGTGTTCATAAAATGCGTTAAAGGCAACTGCAAGTTCATAACAATATCGTGCCATTACTTTTGGCGAGAGGTTTTTTGCTGCTTCTTCGATTCTGATATCAAATTTGCTCATAGCTTTGATTAAATTGATCTCATATTCGGTGTTAAGATTATCAAATGGTGTGTCAAATTGTGGCTTGACTCCAGCTTTTTCTAAAATTCTTACAGCTCTGGCGTATGAATATTGTATGTAAGGACCAGTATCACCTTCAAGACTGAGTGATTCAGCCATATCAAATGTTATTATCTTGTCCAAGTCTTGTTTTACCATAGCATATCTTAATGCGCCAACTGCAACTGCCTCAGCTATATTCACTAATCGTATCTCATCAAGCTCCGGATTACGCTTCTTTGCTTCTTCGTAGGTCTTTACGCCCAGAATATCAAGTACATAGTCAGCGTTGACATAGATTCCCTTACGACCTGACATCTGGATCTGTTTACCTCCAGTTTCCACGTTAAGCATACTTGCAGTTTCTGCACTAAGCGTTACCGCTTCATATCCGAGATGAACATATGCGCCTTCTTGAGACTTGAAACTGGACATCAGTCTTGTAATTATTTTTTGTAAGCGCGATTGTCGTGAATCAATTACAGTAATTACTCTTTCACCACTAAAGTCAATCTTCGCGTTAGAATTCCTTTCTAAGATGGTTTCCCACAATATTTTGCCTCCTGGTTGTTCTCCATATTTTACATAGTAGAACGGATCGCCAAGGAGTCCAAGCTTCCAGGCTGCATATGGTATATCTTTTGCAATGTATGTTGCAAGGCCACTACTTCGCACAAGCACCTTGTCCTCTTCGTCAGTTTCTGACCTTATTACCCAACATCCTGTGTTTTTCCCTTCTTTTTCTAGTTGTATAATTTCCATCTCTTTCATCTTTTCAAAGACTATTTTCCAAAGATTAGATCGAACGATTTGGGATTCAAAGTTAAGGCAGTCATATGTTGAACCTAGTCTCCAACAGGTTTTCAGTTGCTCTGCAAGAACTCTTCTTGTTATATTGTTAGCAAACTTTGCAATTTCGGATTTACCTTCTTCTATCTCTTTGAGTACGGTAGTTCTAAACTCTTCAAGTTTTTTGTCTGTCTCATACATTTCTGTGGTTTTAACATATACAATATCTCCACAATAATGATCAAACTTTTGATCTTTTGGTGGCTCTTCAGCAAAGCCACCATATTTGAAGCCAACAACGATATCGGCTACTTGCAAGCCCGAATCGTCAACATAATTTAAGATCCTAACATCATAATTTGCTTTTTTTAATATTCTGGAGATGGTGTCACCAATGATTATGTTTCTCACATGGCCAACATGTAATGCCTTGTTTGGATTTACACTTGTGTGTTCAACAACAATTCTGGTTTTGTTTCCTATGTTTATAGAACCATAGTCTTCGCGTACAGATGATTTTATTGTTGAATTATTTAGGGCTGAGTAGTTTGCAATGAAATTAATATATCCTGATTGGTGTGGGGTTACTTTTTTTACAAATCTTCCAAGATTCTTTTCATACTGACTTGAAATCTCTTTTGCAATATCATATGGCCTTTTGCCTAATGGTTTAGCAAGTAAGAATGCGACATTACAGCTAATATCACCAAAATCTGATTTTGCAGCTTCTGCGACTTCGAACTGAACTGTTGGATATCCAAGCCTGATGCAGATTTGGCCTATGTTTGATCTTATCTCATCAAGCAAGAGTCTCAAAGTCATAGGTTACACCTTTGATAATCTGAGTGCCACATGTTCTAGGGCCTGAATTACTCCATCCCCTGCTTTCCCTGAAACGCTCATACTTGCTTGATTCTTTACACTTTCTTCAGAGTTGCCAAGTGCTATGCTAAAAGCGGCCATTTTATAGAGTGGAACATCTGTCTCACTATCACCTATGGATATGACATCATCTTTTGATACAGAAAGCATCTTCATTACTTCCTCAAAACCCCGTGCTTTGTTAACTCCTTTTGAATTAATGTGAAAAGCATACTGGCTATCGGATAGTTGAACTGGAAGATTGTTATCTTCAACAATCTTTTTTGCCATGTTTATGTCAAATGTTCTTTCAAGTACCACCTCAGTCATTCTTGGGAAAACGTGTTTTTCTCTTGCTTGTGGAATTTTTGATTTAATAAATTCAAATGCTTTGATGCAATCATCCTTACTTCCCAGCAGTTTGTGATCTGAAGGTCCAAATGTTATGGCACCACCATTTTCGCCTACTGCCATACGAGTAGTTCCAGCAAACACAGACAGAATGTAACCTTCTACAGACGACCTACCTGACACAAAGATAACTTTGTGGCCTAGCCTTTCCATATGTCTTAAGGCTTCTAATGCATCAAGATGGATCCTGCCCCCGCCATTTTCAGTGATTGTTCCGTCTATGTCAAGTGCAAAAATTTTCTGATGCATCAAGTCAGATATTCTATGGAGTGTAATAACTGCTACGTATCAAGAATCAAAAAATTTGAACCAGCTTTAATGAGTTAAAACAATAAGCACTCTAGTGATGATAAATAGTATTTCAGCATACAGCAACTATGGTAAGAAAGGGCCTGCTTTCAGAAATTTTTAGCAAGGCATTACATCAAGACAACCCTTCTTCTTATACGGTAGGATATCTAGACTATGATATCATAAAGGAGATCACTTTGGAAGATTTCATGAAAATTTCTGATAACTTTGAGACAATTCCAGCTAACAGGATTCAGTATGTCAAGAAAGGAAATAGGGTTTTATTTAGTAAATCCAAAAGAAAGGTGAGATAGGATGGGAATTCCCGAGAAGATTCAAGCAATAAAAGATGAGATGGCCAAGACACAGATAAACAAAGCCACGGAGCACCATGTTGGTCTGTTAAAAGCAAAGCTTGCAAAGCTTAAACGTGAGCAAGAAGAACTAAAATCAAAATCATCTGGCAGCTCTGTCGGATTTGATGTAAAGAGAACCGGTGATGCAACTGTTGTATTATTAGGATTGCCAAGCGTTGGAAAATCTACCTTACTTAACAGACTCACTGGTGCAAAATCAGCTGTTGCATCATTTCAATTCACAACAACTACGGTGGTTCCTGGAATGATGGAACATCGTGGCGCAAAGATTCAGATCCTTGATTTGCCTGGAATTATAAAAGGAGCTTCAACTGGCAAGGGACTAGGTAAGCGCGTATTGGCAGTGGCAAAAAGTGCTGACCTAGTCCTAATTCTTCTTGATGTTTTTCAACCGTATCATGAGGACGTTATTAGGACAGAGCTTGCAAATATCGGAATTCGATTAGACCAAAAACCACCAAACATTGTTATCGAAAAAACATCTGACGGAGGAATATCTGTGAGCCAGCAGATAAAGATGACAAAAATGTCAGTTGGCCTTATGAAAGACATTCTCCGCGTTTACGGACTAAACAATGCCAGAGTCTTAGTAAGGGAGGATATTGATTCTGAGCAACTTATCGATTTTATTTCAGGAAGCAAGACCTATGTTGAGTCACTTATGGTGGTAAACAAAATAGACCTAGTAAACCAGGGTTTTCTAAATGAGCTTCAATCTAATCTAAAAGCAAAAATCATTCCAATATCTGCAGACGCCGATATTAACATAAACGCACTCAAGGATAAAATCTACGAAAAGCTTGACTTCATTAGGATATACATGAGACCAAAGGGTGGCGAAACAGACTACAAAGAGCCTCTAATAACAAGAAACGGCTCTACCCTACTAGAAATTTGTAATAAGCTCCACCGCGATTTGAAAAAAGAGTTCAGATATGGCTTGGTTTGGGGAAAGAGTGTAAAGTTTGGTGGACAAAGAGTTGGGCTTCATCATAGTTTGCAAGATGAAGATGTTCTAACCATAGTAAAAAACAGGGGAGCCTGAAAATTTTAGACATGGAAGCTGAGTTTGAAAATCGTTGGTGCAAAAGATGCCTGGCAAAAACAAAACAAGAAATTATTTTCATGCCAGAAATTCCAACTTACAAAAGAAGAAGACAATACAAATGCACAATTTGCGGTGAGAAAACTTGGTTGTTAGGTAGAAGACCTTCCGCAGAAGCTGTTTACTGATCAAAATTGCGATCAATAAAAATTTTTTAGAAAAAATCCAGTGACATATTGTGAATCAGTTAGTGTAATGTTTTTTAGTTTAGCTATAGAAAAGTAAGTTAATTCTACTTTTTTTAATGGCGACTAAAAAGCGATCTAGAAAAGCTGCGAAGCGTAGATCATCTTCAAAACGCAGACCAGCTACAAAGCGACGATCTGCTCCAAGAAGACCAAAGAGATCATCTAAGAAAAAAGCAAAAAAGCGACGAAGATAGTTCTTATCTAAGAGATTAGATGAAAGCATCGCTCCATTGAGCGATAATCTTCATATTTTTACAGCTTTAGCTAAACATCTGTCCTGGAGGAGAAGATGATTTTCCTTTTATCGCTTCTCGCTCTACAGAAAACTTTCTCTCACTAGGAATTACTGATATCTTCACTGAAGTGTTGATGGCATAGTGTGGAGTTCCATCTGGATTTCTGTAGTTAGTAGCTATTCCCACCCGATCCAAATCTACTTTGACTTTTACTATAGTGCCATCTTCAAGCTTGAAAGATACAGACTCGTTTCCTATCCTTTCATGATCTAACAATTTGAAATCTATCTTATCTTTTGAACTACTCATCAAGGATGAAGAGTCTCTGCAGTTATTTGAAGATACTGACGTAACTTAAAACTAAAATTGAATTTTTAGACTGCCTGTGTCTAATAATGTAGTATAACCTGCTAGTACAGAAAACTGAGTAATTTAATTTGCTGTTCTGTTGTTATAACATTTTTTGCGACAAGTAATTCTAGCAATTGAGTTAGAAGTGCTCTTTCTTGTTCTGAAAAGCCAGTAGGGCCTTTATCACCTGGTGGACCTGGCGGCCCTCTTGGCCCTTGTTCACCTGGTGGACCTTGTGGACCTTGTGGACCCTTGTCACCTGATGAACCTTGTGGACCTGATGGACCTCGTTCTCCCTGCAACCCTTGGATTCCTTGTGGACCGCGTTCGCCTGGTGTACCTTGCGGGCCTTGTGGACCTCTTTCACCTTGTGGACCTTGTGGACCACCTGGACCCTTATCACCTGGTGGACCCTGAAGTCCTCTTGGACCCTGTTCACCTGATGGACCTGGCATTCCCCTTGGACCCCTATCACCCTGCTGACCTGGAACTCCAGTTAGACCTTTCTCTCCTGGAGGACCTTGTGGACCTTGTGGACCCTTGTCACCTGACGAACCTTGTGGACCTGTAAGACCTTTTTCTCCCTGTGGGCCTTGTGGACCTCTCTCTCCTTTATCTCCTGCAGCTCCTGGTGGACCTTTGATTCCTTTTTCTCCAGGTGGTCCCATGATGCCTTTGTCACCAGACGGACCTGGTGGACCAGTCGGACCTTTATCGCCTGGTAGACCGATATCGCCAGTTAGACCTTTGTCGCCTTTGTCTCCCTTGTCGCCTTTGTCTCCCTTGTCACCTGGTGGGCCTTTATCGCCTCTTGGTCCCTTGTCTCCTGGGGGGCCCTTATCACCTGTTAATCCTTTGTCTCCACGTGGACCTTGCTCTCCCTTGTCACCTTTGTCACCTTTATCACCTGGCGTACCTCTTGGACCAGGTTCACCCTTGTCTCCTGGCGGCCCTGAGTGACCTTTGTCGCCTGATGGACCTAGTGGACCATCTTCTCCACGTTGACCTTGTAGACCTGGTGGGCCTTTATCGCCTGGAGGACCTTGTGGACCTGTCCGTCCCCTCGGTCCAGGCGGACCTGGTGGACCTTCAGTTCCTCGTGTAGGTCTAGGCGCTAGTTCTGCTCTTTGAGGTTTCGGTTCATAGGTCCCAACTACTTTCTTAACAACAGGTGGAGAGACCTCAGTTTCAAAAACAGCGTGAATTGAAGAAAAATGATCAGTAATTACTATCCATGCTCTACCCAATTGAAAAACTAATTCGGGGATTGGATTTTTATCAGCGCCAAGCACTTGAGCAAATTTTGAATCCTTGACTCTTAGATGGAAATCATCTTTCCATAATGATGGAAAACTTTTTTTTGCAATTTCTTCTTCAGATGGCTTACTTTGACAAATCGCAATCTGAACCTCAAAGACACCGGAGGACAATTTGAAAGGAGAAATCCCTTCTATTTCGATCTTCCTTGCCCCGCCGCTTGACATATCCTAGGTGTAATCCCTTAGTATTTTTGTATTTTCAAGTAATATAAAAACCGCTTTACGAACGAATTTGAGTATTTTTCATACCATGCCTTCTTTGAATAGTATTTATCTGGCAAAAGTTCGAATTATAAACATATGAGAAAGAAAGTAAAAGGCAAGCATGAGGAACTTAAGAAAGAATCCAAATTGACGGATCCTGACTACACCAGAAACGAGTTTTACAAAAAAGGAATCAAAATGATGGCAGATGAAAGGATGGAAGATGCAATCCAAGCCTTTGAAAAAGCACTTCGTGTAGATCCAAATCATGTTGATTCACTCATAAAGTTAGGTTATGCGCGTTTTCACGCCGATGATTTTTCTGGTGCAATGGAAGCTTACGACAAAGTGCTCCAAATTGATGTAACTAATGCAGATGCTTGGAATCTAAAAGGACTTGTTCATTATGAATTAAAAAACTACGAAAAGGCTTTGGAATGTGTAGAAAAGGCAATTGACTCCAACCCCACAGATGGCATGGCTTGGTACAACAAAGGTTGTTATCATTCAATTTTAAATCAAATTCCTGAGGCCATCGAGGCCCTAAAACGCTCGATTGAGATCGATGTCAAAAATGCAAAGCGAGCAGTAAAAGATAAAGATTTTGAAAATGTAAAAGCAGAAGAAGGGTTCAGAAGAATAGTCGAGGTTGTGGTTTTAGAATCTGTCAGACAGGGTTACCATCATGTAGGACAGATTGTTTGGACAACAATGTTGGGAAAAGCCGAAGTTGAAGATGCGATGAAAAAATTAATGGAAAAAGGACTGATTATAAAAAAAGAAAAGAAGCAGGGATTTCACAAACAGGAAATATATGAGCTTGCGCCAGAGATTGCAGAAAAGATTGGCGCAGAAAAGAAAAGTAAGTTTGGCTTTGCGACGAAAAAAAGTTCAGCTTCAATAAATAATCTTAAAGAGCTTATTCAAGCAATTCAGGCAACCAAATCAGCTATAGAAAGATTAGATGTTGATGAGACACTTTCAAATCTTGAAGTGTTCATAGATTCAAAAAAGAAGGGTCAGCAAATGATTGAACAATTTCTTGAAGAACATAGGGAGATTAGACTTTATAAAATAAGAATAAAGGACAGAGGGGTTGAGTTTCTGCAAGCAAATAAGCAAAAAATGTCAGAGCTTTTTGATAACATGGAAATGAATATTACGCAAAAGCTGCGAAATGCTGTAGCTCAAAATTGATATTGATATAACTTATTCTGCTGAAAGATCCCAATAGTGTGCGTCTTTTTGGCCATCAACTGGTTTTTGTAGTGTCTTCCATTCTTTAAAGGAACGCACATAGAGTTTCACGTTTTCCATGCCTGTAGATTTTAGTGCATAGTAAGCCAGTCCTGAAAGTGTGCCTACACTACCACAGTATGTTATCGTTTCAACCCCAAGTGGAATGTTTCTGTTCTGGATTAGTCGCCTGAGTTCTTCTTTTGGTCTCAATATGTTTTCAGGAGATGCTAGCATTCTATAGGGAAGGTTGATTGCTCCTGGGATGTGATTTTCTAGATAATTTAGTCTTTCTCGGTTATCAATAAGAATGGTTCCGTTTTTTCCTTTCACGGATTCCAAGTAATCTACGGTTGCAAGAATTTCTGGTCTTATTTTCAGTGAGTGATTTTTTTTAGCAAATGAAGGTTGTTCTGCACTTGTTTCAAGACCCATCTTCTTCCAAGTTCCATATGTAATGCCTAAAAGCGAAACATTCTGATGGCCAATATATTGGAGTGTCCATGCGACTCTGGAAGCAAGCGCTCCAAATGTGTCATCGTAAACTACAACTGGAGTTTCGTCATCGATTCCAAATGACTGGGTTAGTTGTAACACCTTTTGTGGACTGTCATCTGAGAGCAGAGTTGCAAGAGGAAGATTTACTGCACTTGGAATGTGATTTTGTTTAAAGTCTTCTTCCTTTCTTACATCTAGTACACGTACACTCTTGTCTCTTATTTCAGACCTAAGTGAATCTGCATCTATTGTAATACGCGTAGTCTTTTCTGCACTCAAGCAGCACATTCTCCCCTTCCTGTTCTTGCATGATAACCTCCATCGCTTCCATAGTCGATATAGAAGTCTTTGTCTTCTTCAACGGATGGAATAGTTAGTAGCGGTTTTAACAATTCCTTAATGTCGTTTATAGACTTGACATTTGGACCACCGTTTCTATCTATTACTCTGTGTATCCATGAATCTAGTGTTTCGCCGTCTCTTTTTTCAGATTTGAAAATATCAATTATTTTTAAAATTACTGGTATGACTCTCCTTGCAGGAACTCTCGTGCAATTCAGACCAAGCATTGCTTGTTCATCTGCGCGTCCCCCTAGTGACATCATATACAGTGGGTACATGTTTTTTCCCATCCTTCCACCGCCACCATAAAATCCAATTGTTGCGATCCCGTGCTGACCACATGAGTTGGGACAACCACTTATCTTTATTGTAGAGTCACGCAATGAATCATCCATATCAAGCTTAAGCTCAATGAATTTTCTCTGTATCTCCTTTGACAGTCTGTGAGAATTTGTCAATGCAAGATTGCATGAAGCAGTTCCTGTGCATCCTACCACTGATGCCATGGTTAGAGCTCCAGGACTTGCAAGTCCAACCTCTAAGAGCTTGGAATATAATCCTGTAAGATCCTCGTCTCTTACCCATCTAAATACAATGTCTTGTGTGAAACCATTTCTTGCTTTTCCTTCCGCAGAGAATTCTCTTGCTATCTGGGCCGCCACCCTTAGTTGGTTTGCAGTCATATCGCCAGACTCCAAAGTCAGAAATACTGCACTGTATCCACTCTGTTTTTGTTTGACAGTATTACTTTTAGCCCATCTAGAAAATCCATCCGGTGGAGCTGGACGGTCTGAGCTAATTGTAACTCTTTGCAACGCATCAGGGGTCTTATCTACTTCAAGCTTTACTAGTACAGATTGTGTTGCTCTTACTATTGCTCTTTCCTTTAACACTAGTTTTTGGAACTTCTCCCATCCCATCTCGTTAACAAGATACCTCATCCTGTTTCTGGCCATATTCTCACGATTGCCCATTCTATCAAATATCCTAAGAACAGCTATTGTCGTATATGCCAAGTCTTCCTCGGCTGTGAATTCTTCAAGCTGATATCCTATAAATGATTGTGCCCCCAATCCGCCGCCCAAAAATACTTTGAATCCGTTCTGTGCCTTTCCATCAACCTCGGTCCTTTTAGGTATCAAACCAATGTCAGCAATGCGTGCCATTCCGTGTTTTTCACAACATGTAAAATTGATTTTGAATTTTCGCGGCAGGGCTTGGTTTAGTGGATTTCGCAAAAGAAATCTTGCAGTAGCTATAGCATATGGAGTAGGATCGAAATCTTCGTCTGGACATACGCCAGCAAGAGGACTACACATGACATTTCTTACTGTATTGCCACACGCTTCTCTCGTTGTAAGTCCTACCTCTGCTAGACCTCGCATAATTTCTGATACATCTTCTAAAAACACCCAGTGCAGTTGGAAATTTTGTCTAGTGGAGACATGAGCACTACCTATTGAAAACGCTTCACTCAGCTGAGCTATTCTCTCAAGTTGTTCTGGATGAATCTCACCCGCGGGAATTTTTATTCTTACCATGCTGTAATTGTCAGTCATTCGACTACCATATGCACCGTGTTGTAATCGAAATCGTCTGAAATCATCATGACTTAGCTTACCTTGACGGAAAAGTTTTACAGTCTCTGCAAATTTTTCAGCTTCCTCTAGTCTGCCCCAATTTATCTTGTGTTTTGGCAAATCACCTTTAGATTGACTAAGGCTAGTCTTACTCAACTTACGCGTAATCTCGCGTCGGAAGGCATATAAATTTTTGAATAGGGGAATTTTAGCTAAATGTAATGATAAAGATGAACAAATCTGTTCCTTTGCAAACTTTTGTTCATTTTTGACAAAATTATATTTCAAATCATTTAGTTTCAGCTAATTAGATTAACTCAGAAAAGAGTTAAATGATCACTGACAAGAAAAAAAACATGCCAGATAAAATTACCATTGCAATAGCTGGTATGGGAAATGTCGCAAGTACGCTGATCAAAGGGTTTCAATTTTATAAAAATTCCAATGATGGCCTGTGGCATCCAAGAGTTGGCGGTTTTACAATAAATGACATTAATTTGGTTGGTGTTTTTGATGTAGACTCTGTCAAAGTTGGTAAGAAAATTAAAGAACTCGTAACGGAACCCAATGGCGGTTTTGGTGACTTGACCGTACAGCCAGGTATTGCCGAAGATCCAAGGCCTAGTCATGTTTTAAATCATGGCCAGCTAAAATCGGTAAAATATAATGAATTTGTAAATTCATTGAAGAGGATCAAGCCTGATTTTCTTCTAAGTCTAATATCTTCTGGAATGGATAGAAGTGGAGAGATGTATTCAAAAGCAGCTCTAGAAGCGGGTTGTTCGTTTTTTAATGCAACATCATCCAAGATCATAAATCCGCAAATAAAATCGACTTTTGAGTCTAAGGGATTAATGATCTTGGGAGATGACCTGATGAGTCAATTTGGTGGAACAGCCTTTCATCGTGGAATGATAGAGTTTATGACAAATCGAGGAATCAAGATCCAAAAAGCATATCAGCTTGACGTAGGAGGAAATGCAGATACACAAAACACAATGGCCGAAGAGCTTAGAGAAAAAAAACGTAAGATAAAAACAGAATCTATATCGGTTGAGGCACCATACATGTTTAGGTCAACTGCTGGAACAACTGAATATGCAGAACAACTTGGAAGTTCTAGAGTTAGTTATTATTGGATGGAAGCAAAAGGCTTTTTGGGTTCTAATATTGAGATGGACCTCTCCCTGAGGACCGATGATAGTACCAATGGTTGTAATGTAATAGTTGATTCTATCAGAGCTGCCAGGATGGCAATATCTAAAAATGACTTGACAAAATCCGAAATAATTTCTGCGTATGCTTTCAAAAGTCCGCTAAAGAAGATGAAGATCAGAGATTCCATCAAATCCTTTGAAGAAGAGTTTGTTAGCTAAGCAAACTATTAATGTAATAGACAGCGGATGAATTTCTATGCAAAGTACACATGTTGATGAAGCACCAAAAATTTTTGCAGATGTTAGCGAGATGGAAATTACAAGAGCCATTGCAAATGAATTCCACTCAGTACTAGTTGACAGAGCAGATTCTGATGTAATAATTATTGGTGCTGGACCAGCAGGCCTTACTGCAGGAAAGGAGCTTGCTTCTATGGGATTTAGGACCTTGATCATAGAACAAAACAACTATCTTGGAGGTGGCTACTGGCTTGGTGGATATATGATGAATCCTGTTACTGTAAGAGCTCCTGCACAAAAGATATGGGACGAGCTTGGAATTCCATACAAAAAAGTTTCAGAGGGGCTTTATCTTACACCTGGTCCCCATGCAGTCTCAAAACTGATTGCAGCAGCTTGTGATGCCGGTGTGAAATTCCTTAATCTAACAAAATTTGATGATCTTGTCCTAAAAAGTGGTAGAGTAAGAGGGGTCGTTGTAAACTGGATGCCAGTCTCTGCGCTACCAAGAAACATAACGTGTGTTGATCCGGTTGCATTAGAATCAAAAATGGTAATAGATGCTTCTGGGCATGATTCTGTTGCAGTAAAAAGACTAGTAGACAGAAAGTTGGTTGAGTGGAAGGGTATGGATCCAATGTGGGTTGACGATGGTGAAAACAGAGTGGTTCACAAGACAGGCGAGATTTATCCTGGTCTTGTGATTGCAGGTATGTCTGTAACTGAAACTTTTGGCATAGCAAGAATGGGACCAACTTATGGTTCGATGCTTCTTTCAGGTAAAAAGGCTGCTGAAATTACGGCGGCAAAGATAAAAGAACTAAGAAGATAAACTATATCCAAGTAATTCCTTTTGTGATTATTGAAGATCTCTACAGTCTATCTTTATGATGAACCCTCTGTTCCTGAAATAAAAATAGAAGATCTTGTCAAATTCATACAAGAAAATTTTCGCGTCAAGGTAGAATCAAGAGAAAGTGTTTTCAGGTTTTTCAAACCGTCAAGTGGAGCTGTCTCTTACGAGCTTGCAGCTTGTAGGATTTTCGATACAAAAAGGCCCTTTGAGAAACACAACCCCACAAATGAAGAAATAAAGATGGAAGAAGAATTGCTGACTGAATCCAAAGAGACTAACATCATAATGTATGATGGGTTTGAATTTCAAAAAATAATTACAAGCTTAATACCTGAGAATGAATTACAATCAGATAAATTTCACTTGGCTTTTACAAACAAACTTACCTGCACATATGATTTTACTGATTATCGATATCATGGAAGGGCTGTAATTTGTTCCAACCCCTCAATTATTTCCACCACTGGCATTATTGAAGCTCCTGCAAAGCCACGTGAATATTATCTGGCATTACTCACCAAGATGACACAGGGTCTTAACATCGACTCCATAAAAGATCAGTTCAAAGGAAAATATCTTGAATATCATGATTCAAAGCTTGCTGATGTTGTCAAAGGATATGCGTTGCAGGCACTAATTTATTATCTTACAGGAGAGCCATTCTGTGAATCAATAGAATGCAGACTCTTTAACGCTCACTGGCAAGCTGATCTTTTGTATTCACAAATTCAGATAGGAAAGTTGTGTAACAAACACCAACAATTTCTTGATACGATCGTCGCAAACCGTGAATAATTTAAATATATACCAAAGATGAATGGTTCTGTGCAAGCTCAGATAAAAGAAGAGGCGAAGCCTGTTGAAAAAAAGCGAAGGTTTGAAGTAATAATAATAGGTTCTGGGCCTGCCGGATACACTGCTGCAATTTATACAGCTAGAGCAAAACGTGACACTTTGATATTTTCTGGTATATTGCCAGGAGGACAACTTATGCTTACAACAGAAGTTGAAAATTATCCTGGGTTTAGTGATGGAATTTTTGGCCCTGAACTTATGACAATAATGCGCAAACAGACAGAGAGAATGGGTGCCACAGTAGTTGATGATGAAGTAGTCAATGTTGATTTCAAACACAAACCCTTCAAGGTGCTCACACCATCAGAAGAATACGAGGCTGAAGCAGTAATAATCTGCACTGGAGCTAATCCTAGAAAAATAGGCGCAAAAGGAGAACACGAGTTTGGAGGCAAAGGAGTCTCGTACTGTGCAACCTGCGATGGACCATTCTTTAGAAATCAGGAGATTGTGGTTACTGGAGGTGGCGACACAGCAATGGAAGAGGCCATCTTTTTGACAAAATTTGGCAAAAATATTCATGTTGTACACAGAAGAGACCAGCTTAGAGCAAGCAAAGTGATGCAAGAACGAGCGTTTGAGAATCCAAAGATAAGGTTTCATTGGAACAAGGTTATTGATGAGATAAAGGGGGCAGATAAAGTAAATCAGGTGATTATCAAGGATATGGTAACAAACGAAAGAAAAGCCCTAGATGTAGGAGCAATTTTTGTGGCAATAGGGCATGAACCGAACACGAAGCTCTTCAAAGGTCAAGTTGAGCTTGATGATCAAGGATACATCAAACTAAGAGAAAATACAAAGACGAGTGTGGAAGGAGTTTTTGCTGCAGGTGACGTACACGATCACAGATATAGGCAGGCAGTTACTGCAGCTGGATTTGGATGCATGGCAGGCATTGATGTTGACAAGTATCTTTCTGAAAATAAAAAAAAGTAACTAGAGAATGGAAACTTCAGACAGATAAAGCGCTTCCTTTAATGATTTATCAAATTGTTCTTCTGTAAACACCTTTTGTTGTGAATATAAGCTCTTGAATTTGCGACCATCATCTGCAAATATACCCACAACACATCCCTTATCAAGAGAAAGTTTCTCCATAGCTGCATACACGACGCCAGAAGATGGTCCTACAAGGAGCTTTTCTTTCTCAAACAACCTGACTACTGCCGCAAAAGCTTCATCGTTTGTTATTGTTAGCCAATCATCAACTAGGTTTTCCCGCTTTTTGAATAAAACTTGTTTATCTGACTCAACAAAATTACGCAATCCCTGAATTAGATGATTTTGCTGTGGCTGAACAGCTATTGTTCTAACAGATGGATTTTGTTCCTTAAGATAAGCTGAGATGCCAGTTATTGTGCCCCCTGTACCAACACCTGTCAAAAAATGAGTTACTTTTCCCTCAGTTTGTTTCCAGATCTCTGGTCCTGTGCCTTTGTAATGACCCATAAAGTTTGCCTCATTCTCGTACTGGTTTGGCATGTAGTACTTGTCTGGTCGCGCTGATGATATTGCTCTTGCAAGTGCTATACTTTGGTCTGTTCCTGCGCCCACTTTAGGGCACAGATCGTCACTTGTCTGAAATAATTTTGCACCAAGAGACTCGATTATTTTCTTTGTTTCATCACTGGCCTTTTCTGGTATTACAATTTCCACTTTGTATCCAAGTAGATTTGCTATTCCTGCCAGAGCTATACCGGTATTGCCCGAAGTTGGCTCTATGATTATGCTTTCGCCCTTTTTTAGAACACCGCGCTCTTCTCCATCTTTTATCATCCAATAGGCTGCTCTATCCTTTACAGACCCAAATGGGTTGTATGATTCAAGTTTTGCATATGCTGTGACGTTAGCTGAGGTAAGTGAGTTTAGTTTTACAAGTGGTGTATTCCCAATTTTCTTTAGGGTCTTGATATCGCCTACGACCTTGGTTGCCACATATTACTTCACCTTTTTTATGGTGAACTCCAACGCCTTGTCAGTCTTTTTTAGTTCAAGGAGCTTGTGGCCGTTTCTATTGACCCATCTTGAAATATCTTCCTCAGAAGCTGGATCATCTGCGATTACTTTTAACACGTTACCTACTGTCATCCTTTCAATTTCTATTTTGGTCCTAAACACTGGTTCAGGACAGAACAGTCCTCTCACATCAATTGTCTTAGTTGGAGTTAATTCTGAAATATTAAATCACCTAATATTTTAAAACGGACTCAATGTCATATTAAAATCTATTCTTGCATGCAAGAATGTTTAATCAATGAAGAATCATGGGCAACAACGCTCTCAAATTGCGTTCGTATAAAATTGTGTGATCATAATTTTTGAAATTTACTTTGTTAGAAAGCTTTGATGTCATATGAACAGCAATTCTGTATACTCCCTTCCAGATGACACTGTTTGGATTTGATTCAAACAATCGTATTAAAAGTAGACACAGACCAGTCAGATTTGGATGAGTCTGATGAAAATAATTTATAATGTAATCTTTGGAATTTACAATCTTGTATTTTGCATGTTCTATCATTTCTTTGCTTGTAACGTATCCTGTGTTTTCTATTGTGATCTTACCTTTTAGCATAGCATACAAGATATCATCTAGTTTATTTTCTGATTCTATTAGGTTGGTACATCTACCCAGCGTAGAAACAACATGAGAGTCACTTCCTGCCACTTGTACCTTGTTGTTTGCTTTGGCAAAATGTGCGGCCCGTAGATTTGAATATCTATCCACGTTATTGCTGTTAAAAACCTCGATTAGATCACAAAGAATTGCTTTCTCCCGTAATCCGTTACTTAGACCAAAAGGATGTGGTGCACTTGATACCGCTCCTTGTGCTTTTATCTTATCAACAACTTCCTCTACTGTAAGACCTGGCTTTATTGTCTCAGAAATTCCATATGCAATAACATGTGCTCCATTGTTTGTTGTAATCTCCTCGGCTGGATATACCTGCAAATTTCGTAATCGTTCGTGGTCTTGCTTGTATTCAAGCATGGCAGAATAACCATCCAGTGTATTGTGATTTGTTATAAACAACAGGTCCAAGCCTGCCCTGTAGGCTTGGTCAAATTGATCTGGCACTTCAATACCGCAGTCATAAGGTGTCTCACCAAATCCCAGATTAAAGTTTGAGAATTGATTATGGCAGTGTAGCTCTGCCTTCAGAAGATTCACGATTATTCGTACTGCTTAGCTTACAATATAATCTTTATTTTACAAAGTATCTTAAAAATTGTTTTTTATGTTATCTAAATAGATCCATAGATTTTGGTCTAAACAATTTTGAGATCGAATCATCGGAACTTCTAAACTTGTAATTTCTGACAATGGCAATTGGTGTATTGAATGTCTTTCCCATTACAAGTTCTGCTGCAGCACACAGTTCATCGACAGCTGCTATTGCTGTAACATGCAGCGTCTTTCCAAAGGTGTCCTTTGTTCCTACATAATCCAAGAGTGCGGAAACTCCAGCAATTCCTATAGCAAAGTTTGTCTGTCCTTCTCTAAATGGCCTTCCAAATGTATCAGATATTACTACTGCAACATTCATTTTTGTTTTCTGAAATATCTGATCTCTTAATTTTTTTGCAGAAACATCAGGGTTTTTTGGCAACAATGTAACATAGTTGTCTTTAACATTACTCTCGTCTACGCCTGCGTTAGCGCAGATAAAACCATTTAATGTTTCAACTATTATTACACCGTTACCCAGACGTACTATACGTTTTGATTGTTCAAGTATTAGTTCTACGACTCTTGGATCTTTTGCGTATTCACTTGCAATACCAACAGCAAGAAGTGATGGTTTTATGGTTGATATATTAACGATGTTTCCCTCTTGTTTTGAGATAATTTTTTGTGCTACTATCAAAACGTCACCGTCTCTTATTTTTGGTTTTGATGGTGATGATAAGATAAGTTCTACTATGTTATCTCCTGGCTCAACATCCTTGTTTACAATTACCGGAATAATCTCAAGTGACATTTGTTGACTCTATTGTGTTATAATTTAAAATGATACCGACTTTAGGCAACCGTTTGTAGCTGAACCTTAGTACCGTAATGCCTGTTTATTATTCCAATCAGTAGTGATAGGTCCTTTTCTTCAAGAGTCGCTGTAGCTAAATCTTTGACAATATCTTGTGCTCTAAATGCAACACCAAGTCCACATATATTGAATAATTTTATGTCATTTGCGCCGTCAACAACTACTACAATATCCTTCTTCTGTTCCTTCCATTCCTTTACCTTAATCATTGCTGACTTGGCCTTGTCCGAGTCTACTGATATCTTAACGCCGTCAAGCTTGTCGTCCTTGAAGATTAGTTCATTTGAAAATACATAGTCTAAATCTAGTTCCCTTTTGAGACGTTCTGTCATGATGGAAAACCCGCCAGACACGGCAAGCAGTTTCCATCCAGCTGCTCTTAATGCAGTACATGCTTCCTTTGCTCCAGTCATGATTGGAAGAGAATCTGCAACCTCTTTGCATGTCTTGTAGCTAATTCCTTTCAGAGTCTCAATTCTTTTTTTGAGTCCTTCTTCCCAGTTTATTACACCCTCGATTCCCTTTCTGGTTATATCCCAGATCTCATCTTGTTTGTTTATTTTTTCAGCAAGGATCGGAAGAAATTCTGCATCAAGCAGAACTCCCTCGACATCAAAAATTGCTAACAATTAGTTTCTGTTTTGAGTCAGAAATTCTGATTATATTAATCTTAAGAGATCGAAATCGTACAATAAACCACTAGCAATATATTCTACGATACTAAAAGGCCTGCCATGGGCGAGCTTCCACACAAATATGAAGTAACTATTATCACAGCAACAAAGCCACACAAGCTGCCAGATAACATAAAAGATGAGCTCAAGTCCTCTGGATTGATGGACGAGAAAGGCAAACTAAAGTTAAAAGGTGTGAGCCCAAAGATGCTAAAGAGAATGAAAGAAGAAGCCGTTGAATGTCCTGTACTAAAAAGCGAGGTTGGATTTGTCCAGTGTTTTGTATGTCCAAATTTCCAAAGCAGGATAACTGGAAAAGTCCTTTGCAAAGGCGAACCACTCTAAAATCCAGAAAGGCTCATTAGTATAGTTTTTTAAGATGATGTAAATTGAGCAAGGAGATAGGTATCACAGTAAAGAAAGATGAAAATTTTAGCGAATGGTACACGCAGGTTGTAATCAAAGCGGAGCTTGCAGACTATGCCCCAGTTAAGGGATTGATTGTTCTCAGACCCTATGGATATTCCATTTGGGAATCACTAAAATCATCACTTGATGAAAAACTCAAGAGCACTGGCCATGAAAACGGCTTTCTGCCTGTATTAATACCTGAATCACTTCTTAGCAAAGAATCAAGCCACTTTGCAGGATTCAATCCTGAGGTATTTTGGGTTACACATTCTGGAGATACAGAAATTGGAGACAAACTTGCCTTGCGACCCACATCTGAGACTCTGGCGTACTCTATGTACTCCAAATGGATAAAAAGTTGGAGAGATTTGCCGCTGAAGATTAATTTCTGGAATACTGCACTGCGTGCCGAAATTAAAGCGACAAAACCTTTTCTTAGAACTTCGGAATTTTTGTGGCAAGAAGGACATACGGTCCATGCCACAAAGGAAGAGGCAGAACAAGAAGTAATGACAATATTAGAAATATACAAAAAGACTGTTGAAGAAGAGCTTGCCATACCTGTTATCACAGGAAAAAAAAGTGATAAAGAAAAATTTGTTGGTGCCGTATACACTACTACCATGGAGGCGTTAATGCCAGATGGCAAGGCCCTTCAGATGGGAACGTCACATTTTCTTGGCCAAAATTTTTCAAAACCCTTTGAAGTTAAATTTCTAGACAGGCAAAACGCAGAAAATTTTGCATGGCAGACATCGTGGGGAGTTTCATGGAGACTCATTGGCGCCCTAATAATGGTACATGGTGATGACAAAGGATTGGTTCTTCCTCCAAGAGTTGCTCCCATTCAAGTAGTAATAGTTCCTATATACTATTCTGATTCTGACAAGGAAAATGTGCTAAGAAAAGCAAAGGAACTCCAGGAGATTCTATCAAAAGTTAAGCTAAGAGTACATCTGGATTCCAGAGATGAGTGGACTCCTGGTTACAAATTCAACGATTGGGAGATGAAGGGAGTTCCTCTAAGAATTGAGATAGGCCCAAAAGATAT
>JACQFM010000015.1 GCA_016200035.1 Nitrososphaerota archaeon | reverse complement strand
GTATACTTCTCTCTAATCGTACTTGCTTCTGTTGGAATGGTGCTTATTGCTTACTCAACAGACTTGGTAATGCTTCTGGTTGCTTGGGAGCTAATGAGCATTCCAACTTATGTTTTAGCTGGAATAATGAAAAAGGATCCAAACATGTCATCAACTAAAACATTTTTTGAAAATATTGCGGCTGGCATGACATGGTTTGTTATGATTTGATATACAACAAAACCAATGGCTGCGATCAAAGCGCCAAATGCTATTGCACCATAAAGGTATGAAGAGCCTCGCTCTTTTCTTGCTATGCTAATTACTGGTATTATCACACCAACTCCTCCAAGTATTACTGTAAGAATTATTGGTGTGGAAGTAATGTCTATCATTTTTTTCTCCTAAATGAACAAAAGCAACAATATGAGAAGTATTCCCGCGCCAAAGACGTAGAGATACGATTGTGAGATTCCAGTTTGTGTGCCCTGCACTATTCTTGCTCCAACAGCAATAGCTTTCTCCGGTCCGCGGTTTAATCCATCTATTACTATACTCTCAAAGTATCGCCAAGTACCTCTTGCAAAATACAGCGGCGCAACAACAAAACACCAGTAGATTATTGAATTTAGATACCACCTGTTCAAAAAGAATTTGTGTATTGCATAGAAGAATAGATTAGAATTTACAAATTTCACTGGATCTACAAATCTTCCAATGTAGAAGATGTAGCCCAGTCCAAAACCAACTGCAAACGCAGTTAGTGATGCCATAAGTGCTACTGGGTTCACCCCACTCAAGAAGCCCCCTAGAATTGACTCTGATTGAGTAGATACTGTTTCTACATGCGATTGTATTCCAAATGAATTAGCTAGATATTCTGTAAAAAGACGGTGTATTCCGTGTTCAGCTGTAAGACCAATTATTCCAATTCCTATAGTTAGTACGGCAAGTATTCCATACGGGACCCACATCGATGCACTTGCCTCGTGAATATGATGTCCCTCTTTCTCCATTTTTTCTATATGCTTGCTTTTGTTTCCAAAGAAGACCATGCCGATCATTCTTGTTGTATAAAATGCGGTGATAATCGCGGTAACAAGTGCTAGCGAAAATATAGGCAAAGCCCAAACGTTTCCTGATTCATAAACTGCGGCAAATATAGCATCTTTGCTCCAAAATCCAGTTGTGATAAATGGAGCTCCCATTAGTGCCAACCCTGCGGCCCACATGAAGGCATATGTCTTTCGCATATGTTGCCTCAAGCCTCCCATGTCTGTCATGAATCTTGAACCGACAACGTGCAGTAATGAACCAGCTGCCATGAACAATGAAGCTTTGAACATGGCATGAGAAATGAGATGGAAGAAGCCAGCAGTGTATCCGTCAACAAATTGTCTGGAAAGACCAGCTATTCCAAGGGCCATCATCATATATCCAATTTGTGATCCCGTCGAATATGCAAGGACCTTTTTAATTTCTGGCGACACCATCCCTTGGGTTGCAAGTAAGAATGCCGTAATTGCACCAACCCATGCAATAACCTCAAAGAATTGATCCATGTTGATTCCAATTGCTGCAAGTGCAAAGAACAGCGGGCCAAGTCTTGCCACCAAAAAGACACCAGCCTTAACCATTGTTGCTGCATGAATTAACGCGGAAACCGAGGTAGGTCCTGTCATAGCTTCAAGAAGCCATTCATTTAGTGGGAATTGTGCTGACTTTCCTATCGCACCACCAAATAGCAATACTGCTGCAGGAATGAGGAGATTTTGTGATGCCATCGATGTTGCCCATGCAGTATCATGTGTTAGTTCTCTGAATCCAAATGTTCCAGCAAATGCAAAGATCAAGAACATTCCGGCAAGCATCATTACGTCACCCACCTTTGTCATGATGAAGGCCTTTATTCCTGCGTGTGTCGGAGAATAGTACTGTGATATGCCAAGGGCAGTGTGTCCTTCTGTGCCAACATGATCTTTCTTTTTATCTAGATACCAGAATCCTATCAAGGCATAAGAAGCAAGTCCAACTCCCTCCCATCCAAAGAAGAGCTGCAAAAAGTTATCAGAAAGAACAATTAACTGCATCGAACCGACGAAAAACATCATCCAGAACCAGAATCTTGTGATGTCCTTGTCTCCCTTCATGTAACCCGTGCTGTACACCATTATCAGAAATGAGATCCAACCAACTACGTTGGCCATAAGAATTGCAAGCGGATCTCCCAAGATCCCAGCCTTTATTCCAATTGAGGAGATCCATGGAATTTGATCATGAATCTCATGACCCTGAAGTGCAGCAGGTAAAAGAGTAGATGCGGAGATTGCACTCATCAATGCAAAGGCAACAGCTACTCCGTCTGTTCCTCTCTTGGAAAATTTTGCAACACCTGGAATTATTAATGCAGCAAAAAATGGCAGTATCCATATAGCCCAGACATTCATTGCGCCCGCTTCAAGTGGTAATCCAAAAAATTCAGTCGCCATAAACTAAACTCCCATTACTCCATTCATGAAAGGAATTATCTGTTTGAAGAAAATGTCAGGATAGATTCCAACCACTATGGAAAATCCAGCTAGTACCATCATCGGTGCAGTGATATACCAGCTTGCTTCCTTTGTGTTAGAAAGATTTTCAGGTAATTTTCCAAAAAATACTCTTTTTATCATCCACAAAATGTAGGCCATTGTAAGAACAGTTGATACAAGTCCCAAACCAAATGTTATCATCCTTATTGTGGAACCTTGTTGCAGTGCGGTTTGTAGTGCTCCATAAAACAAAGTCCATTCGCCCATAAACCCACTTGTTGGTGGCACACCCATTATGGTAAGAGCTCCTATCATAGCACATACTGCAGTAATTGGCATCTTTCCCGCAAGTCCGCCAAGCTTTGTCATGCTTCGAGTACCCACCTGTAGAATTATCGCACCGGCCATCATGAAGAGCAAACCCTTACCAAGTCCGTGTGATACATACATCATCTCTGCACCTGAAAGTCCTAGGGCCGAAGATGATCCTATTCCAAAAATTAGATAACCCATTTGGCTTATGCTAGAATACGCAAATAATCTCTTGATGTCATCCTGCATAAGTGCCATAATGCCACCATAGAATATTGTAACCAAACCCCACAAGTTAAGAAAGAGAGCAAAGTGTTCATACTGTCCTGGCAAAAGCATTACTAGCAATCGGAAAAGTCCGTATCCACCAATTCCGATCATTGCAGGTGATAATAATGCGCTTATTGGAGTAGGAGCTTCTGCATGTGCATATGGGAGCCATATATGAAAAATAAAAGCCGCAAGTTTTACCCCAAGACCTAGTATTATTGCAATTGCTGCAAATGTAAGAATGTTGGGCGGTATTCCGTGCTCCTTGATAGCAGAAAAGTCAAAGCTTCCAACGTTAAGTCCTATTGCCAAGAATCCCAAAAGTAACACGACGGCGCCAACATGTGTCCAGAAGAAAAACAATAATGCAATTCTTCTTCTTGCACCATATCCGTAAAGTGCAATCAAAAAGAAACCTGGTATCAGCATTACTTCAAAGAAAACATAAAACTCTATCAAGTTGGTTGCAAGAACTGTTCCAAGCATTCCCATTGCAAATACAAGAAATAATGCAAAGTAGATTCCAATCTGATTATTCACGTAACCCTTTAGGCCCGATGATTCTATCATTGCAGTAGACTGGCCATCAGCAATTAACTGATTTTGTTTGTGCATTCTTTCCTCAAACTGCTCTGTTATTTTTCTCACCATGTATGGCTTTGAGTATAAAGCAAGAACAGTAGATAAAACGTAAATTATTATTGCAAATGGAGATGCCAGGCCATCAAGCAAGAATCCAAATTCTCCAAACAACTTGGTCCAAGGAAAGTGTTCTTCATATGTTCCTGAAAAAACTGGAGCTATCATTATTGTTGTACAATAAAGTAGCAGCCCAAAGGTAAACCACGTTGCAGAATTTGGTCCATACTTTCTGGCAAGCACGTAGGCTACAGGCGACAGTAACAGCGGTAAGAATACCGCTTGCAATAACACATACTGCACTATCCTTTCAAGCTCCTAAAGTCTGCAATGTCGATATTTTTGTACATTCTGTATGCTACTATAATTAGAGCTAATCCCACGGCAACTTCGGCTGCGGCAATAGCTATGGAAAATAGTGTTAGGGTTTGACCTTGACTATTTGGTATAAATCTAGCAAAGGCGACCAAGTTCAGGTTTGCTGCATTTACTATCATCTCGATAGCAAAAAGCATCCTGATTGCATTTCTTTTTGTAGCAAGGCCGTATATGCCGATAGCCAAAAGTGCTATCGAAACAATGACAAAGTCAATCAGTTCGTTGACCAGTGGTAACATCCTCCCTTCTTGCTAATACTAATGCACCAATTACTGCAGATGCTAAAATGAGCGCCATTACAACAAGAGCAGGCGAATAATATGTTAGAAAATCTTCTCCTATCTTTTTAAAATCAACTGGAGGCGAGTCAGTTGTAATAGTTTTGATTCCAGAGTCGATAATTATAATTCCCAAACCAACCATAACTATAATCATTAAACCTACACCGGCATACCTTCTGCGCGGGTCCTCGATTTTACTGAAGATAAGTTCTCGCCTTACGAGCATCACAGTAAACAGTATCAGAACTGCAATCGAACCCACATAAACTGAAATTTGAAACATTGCAACAAAGGGAGCGTCTGCAAGTAAGAAAAATCCGGCCACCGCAGAAAGTGTGACCATCAAAGCTATTGATCCGTAAATCAATGAGCGAATTTCAAGTGCAGCGATTGCAGAACCAATGGTTAAAACGGAAAGGGCTAGAAATACTGTGTCAGCCATGTGTTGCGCCCCGCTTGCCTATTTTTATTTCAACATCTTGTCTAACGCTTGGTTTTACAGCAAGTTGAGCAGGTGTGTAAATCAACCCTTCCTTAGTAAACGAAGAAAGCTCATAGTCATTTGTCATGTATAGACAATAGAACGGACATGCGTCTACACACAACCCACAGAAAACACACTTCCCGAAGTCTATCTGTGGCATAATTGCTTTCTTGTTGTGCTTCCAGGTCTCATTTACTTTCACCATAGCTATGGCTTCTGCAATCCCTTCGCATGCGATAGCGCAAAGCTGGCAACCGGTGCATTTATCATGGAACAATATATGTCGTCCCTTTTGGCCAGCAATTCCTACTCCTGTTTGAGGATCGAATTGAAAGCCATCGCCTACAAACTTTAATTTTTGTTCTGGATAGCGTAAAGTAAAGCGTTTTACTGCAAGGTGCTTTACACCTGAGTTAAGAGCGCGAATTATTCCAACTGCAGTACTCATTGCAACAAACCTCCCGGTCCCAAGATACCTGCATATAACAAACCCAGAGCTATAAAGATGTTAACGAATGCAAGACCTATCAGTTTGTACCACCCTGTGTGCAAAAGTAGATCTATTCTAATTCTTGGAAATACTCCTCTTGGTAGAAGAATCACCATTATTACTCCAACGGTTTTTACTGTAAACCACAGTGTAGAGTTGAGCATTTCTTGATCAAGTAGAGGAAGTCCTGGTATCCTCAGATTTATTGGACCCATAGCAATTCCATGTGTGATTATTTCTTGTGGAAAAGGAGGCCAAACCATAGGACCATTCCATCCACCCAAGAAGAGCAAAGTAAAGAGAGCCGCAAAGGCGTATAGTTTTAGATATATACCAAGCTGGACAAGTCCATACATCATACCTGAAAATTCTGTTAACCATCCTGCAACAATCTCACTTTCAGCTTCTGGAAGATCAAATGGGATCCTTTCAAGCTCAGCAAGTATTGTGATAAAAAATACTATAGCTCCTATTGGCATGAAGATTATCCACCAATAATGCTTTTGAGATTCGACGATTTCTGTGAGGTTTAGTGTTCCTGTTAAAATGACAATTCCAAGTAGAGAGAATACAAGTGGGATTTCAAATGATATCATTTGGTGAAGAGCGCGTATTCCCCCAATGAATGGAAACTTGCTGTTTGCTGCCCATGATATAAGAACTGTGATTATTGGAAAGAATCCAATTACTGCAAATACAGCTAGCAGTCC
>JACQFM010000128.1 GCA_016200035.1 Nitrososphaerota archaeon | reverse complement strand
TCACAAAAGAGGCTGGATCCTACGATGGATTATTCGTAAGAGATGCAGACCAAAAAATTATTGATTCATTACGTGAAAAGGGTGCGCTTGTCAAGATAGGTAAGATAAAACACCAATATCCACTATGTTGGCGTTCACAGCACAAGCTTTTGTGGATTGCCAGAAGGGGATTCTTTTATTTTTTAGACAGGCTTGGAGACAAAGCCATTAAAGCCGCAGAAAATGTAGAATACTTTTTCGATCCTCCAAAAAACAGATTTCTTGAGATAATAAGAGAAAAGCATCCATGGTGTATTTCACGTGAAAGGATTTGGGGGTGCCCATTGCCTATCTGGACTTGCAAGAATTGTGAGCATGTTGAGAGATTTTTTTCAAGAACAGAAATAGTAAACTCAGCTTCTGAGCTTCCTGATGGGCCAAATTTTGAGCTGCACAAGCCCTGGATAGACAGAATTACAATAAAGTGTAAAAAATGTGATTCAAAAATGGAGCGTGAGCAGTTTGTACTTGATACGTGGCACAACAGCGGAGCTGCTCCTTATTCTTCTCTTACTGACTTGGAATACAATGAGTATATCCCTACTGTATTTCTTACAGAGGGCATTGATCAAACGCGCGGCTGGGCGTACACTCTTCTTATTGAAAATGTGCTTTTTAATAATAAGCCGATTGCACCTTTCAAATCATTTTTGTTTCAAGGTCATGTGCTTGACAAAAATGGAAATAAGATGAGCAAAAGTCTTGGAAATGTTTTAGATGCAATAGAGCTCCTAAAAAAATATCCTGCCGACTTGGTGAGGTTTTATTTTATATGGAAATCAAGTCCGATAGAGACACTAAATTTTAGTATTGACGAGCTGATGTCAAGACCATATCAAGTTCTAAGCACGTTGTACCACTTGCATCTTTATCTAAAGCAAAATAGTGAATATGACAAATTCGACAAGTCTTACACCACAAAATGGGCACAAGAGAAAGACCTTCTCGAACCACCCGAAATTTGGATTTTGTCAAAACTTCAAAAGCTGATATCCAAGGTTGAAAACGCTCAGGAAAAGTGTAGGTTCCATGAGGCTGCCAAAGCACTAGAGGATTTTATTATAAACTCTGTTAGTCAAGTCTACATACCGATTACTAGAACCGAACTTTGGGCTGAAGATGAATCACAAAGAGAAAGACGGCTTGCCATGTATGCTACTCTTTGGGAGATTCTTAAAACATTTGATATAATGTTACATCCTATTTGCCCTTTTACAACTCAGTATCTCTATTCGGTCATGTTTGCAGAAAAGAAAATAATATTATTAGAAGATTGGCCAAAACCACAAAACTCGTTTGTAAATGATCAAATAGAAAAATCATTTGATTTAATGAAAGAAGCCATCTCCGTTTGTGCCGCAGCAAGAATGAAAGCTAAGCTAAAAAGAAGATGGCCTTTAAATGAAGCGATTATTTGCATTGAAAGAGGAATGCGAAAAGAACTAGATTCTTTATCTGATCTTTTACTTTCGCAACTCAACGTAGAAAAATATCGAATAGTAGAGATTGAAAACAAAGAAGGTCTTGAACTTGTTTCTCAACTTCTCAACTTGAATCTGCCAATTGTTGCAAAAATCGAACTAGACCGTGCAAAGATCGGACCCAAAGCTAAACAAGACGTGTCCAAGCTTCTATCTGAGTTCTTGAAAATAGAACCAGAAAAAATTGTAAAAGAGCTTCTAGAAAAAGGAGCTTATTCTTTCGATCTTGGGGGAAAAAAAATAGTTCTTGATACGGACGATTTTATCATCGACTTTACAGAACAGAACGGATATGCCATGGCAAAGCATGAAGCCATCATCGCGTTTATCACTACCTCAAGAAATCGTGAAATGATGGCCCGAGGACTAGTAAGAGATATAGCAAGAAGGTTACAGGCTCTAAGAAAAGAGCGCGGTTATAATCCCACTGACGTACTTGAGTCAGCATATGTTTTGGATCTAGATTCCGAGTCGCTTGAGATGGTAAGAGAAAGAACTGACGAGCTTGCCTTTCTTGTGCGAGTAAAAAAGATCGAGTTTACAGACAAAGCAAAATCCTACAAAGAAGATGAGATGGACGGTCAAAAAATACGCATTTCAGTGGAGTAATAGTGAGTTTTCAGTAATTCGAGTCGATTAAATAATTAAACCAATATTAGTTGTCGTGGCAAAACAGATAACACTTGATTCTTGGCTATTATTGCATTTTTCAGAACTTCTCAAAAAAGGATCATTAAATGTTGCAAAAACAGGAATACCCATTATGCTTTACAGAACTACAATAGAAGAAGAGAATGATTCGTATGAAGAAGAGGTTTGCACTTTGACTGAAGGATATGTAATTGTTCAACTTGTAACATCAGGTGGACTGGTAGTACCAAATTTCAAACAACAGTTTGTTTTTACATTAGAACAATTTCCAGAATGGTTGATGAGGAAAAGCAGAGATCTATTACTGCAATGCGTTGACTTTGTTGAAGAACAACTAAAGTAACCAACAGATTATAAGGACCTTAAAAACCCAAAATTTGCATGCGATTATTAGAGTATCAAGCTAAAAGCTTGTTTTCTGATTATGGTATAAAAATTCCAAAGGGATTAACATCAACCAATATAGAAAAAGGAAGAAAGGATGCAAAGACACTTGGATTCCCTTTTGTTATAAAAGCTCAGATGCCAGTAGGAGGAAGAGGCAAGGCAGGGGCAATACAAAAATGTCACAATGCGGACGAGTTTGAGCTAAAATATGCTGAGATTATGCAAAAAGTGGTCAAAGGTGAAAAAACAAGAGCCATATTACTTGAAAAAATGGCTGATTACAAAAAAGAGCTGTATCTGTCTTTATTCCTAAACAGAGGTAAAAGATGCTATACTCTCATAGCTTCATCTGAAGGTGGCGTTGAGATAGAATCAGTCAAAAACCAAGTCATACGCGAAGTTGGCCTTGGCAATGTCCCAAAAAGCACTTCTGAGGAGGTTGCAAAGGCAATTGGATTAAAAGATAATAGCATACAAGAATTTGCCGATCTCGTACAGAAATTATCAAAACTTACGATTGAAAAGGAAGCCGAACTTACCGAGATAAATCCAGTAGCTGTGCTGGCAGATGGCACACTTTTGGCCTTAGATGGCAAGGTCATAATCGATGATAACGCAATGTTCAGACATGAAGAGCTAAAAAAATTCCAAGAAGTTTCTGAGCTTGAAGAAAAAGCTGAAAAAAGTGGATTTTCACTAGTTGAACTTGACGGAAATATTGCGGTTGTAGGGAATGGTGCAGGGTTGGTAATGTCATCACTTGACATGCTATCAGATCATGGTGGAAAGCCGGCATGCTTTCTTGATGTTGGTGGCGGAGCCACAACCGAGACCGTCTATGAAGCCCTTACTCTCATCAGTAAAATGAAAAAAGTAAAAGGAATACTTGTGAATCTTTATGGCGGCATAGTAAAAACGACAACTGTAGCTACTGCATTTATTAGAGCTTATGAGAACAAGATAATCGACGTACCAGTTTTTGCAAGATTATCAGGAGCAGAATCAGATAAATCAAAACAGATGTTAAGTGGTTCTAAAACACGGCTCTTTGATACAGTGGAAGAGGCAATAAATGCAGCAGTAATTGGAGTAAATAAAAATGGTTGATTTGTTTGATATTCTAATAGGAAAGGAAGGAGAAAAGGGCTATAAGAAAAAATCTGTGATTGTGCAAGGTATAACAGGAAAGTTTGGATCTTTTCATACCCAGCAGATGATTGCATACGGTACAAATATTGTAGCTGGAGTCACACCTGGCAAAGGTGGTCAGAAATTCGACGGAGTACCAATTTACAACACCGCAAAGGAAGCAGTAGATGCGAGTGGTGCTAAAATTTCTGTTGTCTTTGTTCCCGCAAAATTCTTTTTAGATGCTGCAACAGAAGCAATTGAAGCAGGAATAAAACTGCTCATTGCTATTCCTGAGCATGTACCCATACGTGATGCAATGACTATTTTAGATCTTACAAAGAAAAAAGATGCCATAATGATAGGACCAAATACACCAGGCATCATAATTCCTGGTATAATTAAGATAGGCATAATGCCTGCATCTCCTTTCAATGTAGGAAACATTGCCGTACTTTCTCGAAGTGGCACGTTGATGTATGAAGTTTCACACAATCTTTCTGCAGCGGGTTTCGGTCAAAGTATATCTCTTGGCATAGGTGGAGATCCTATCAACGGCACTACTGTGATAGAAGCCTTTGATATGATTAGAAATAGAACAAATATTGATGGAGTTGTAGTGGTGGGCGAGATAGGTGGTGACTCTGAAGAATTACTTGCACAACATATTATTGATACAAAGTTTGAAAAGCCAGTTGTTGCATATGTTGCAGGCAGAGCAGCACCCAAAGAAAAACGAATGGGTCATGCAGGTGCAATAATTTACGGAAATTATGGTTCTGCTGAATCTAAGGTCTCAATGTACGCAAAAGCAAATGTTCCAGTAGCAAAAAGGCCAGCTGAAGTTCCTATGCTTCTGGCCGGCAAACTTGGTCGTAAAAAGAGTTAGAATCAAATAGAGATGATATAGAGAGTGATAAAATGCCAATAACCGATCCATTAAAAAAACAGATTGCACAGAAAGCAAGACTGCACTTCAAAGTATGTTTTGTATGCGGTGCAAAGAATCCGATGGCAGCAAGTAGGTGTAGAAAATGTCATGGTAACAATTTGCGCCTCAAAAATAGAACATTAGGCATCAAAAAGTAGATTGTAAAGATATGAAAAATATCATCTATTATTGTTCACCTTAACTTTCCGCAATACAACATATGGAGGTTCTTTTGAAGTATCAAGATAGTTTTTAGAGGTGACGCGAAAGAATTCGATGTTCTTTATTATCTCACTAAATTGCGGATCATCTTCTAGCTTCTTGAGATGTTGTTCACACCAAGTCCAGTCACTATTTGGATTGCATGAATAAATTATCCAATGATACTCATCATTTGCCCATTCTATATCGAAGGGAAACATTCTGCAGTCAAAAGGTCTATTTTCGTATATGGAACAGATTTTTTTATCTTCATCCCAAAAAACACAGGTGTTAGAGTTATTTTTTCTTTTTAGTGTTTTTATAGATGTATCTTCAATTACAACTTCATTCACTATATCATCGGTTAATTTTTGAGCGCGCGCCAACCTATCTAAATCACTTGGGAACAACATGGGCTCGGCAAAGTCTGTGCAACAGGTCTTTTTTCCACAGCTATCACACAATTTTTTATAACTGAATTTATTTTGAGTCAGACGTACCAACCATAACCTGACTATAACGCACTAAAATTTGCATATTAATCATGCTTTCCAGTGCTATCTGAACTGTATTTTAGGTGTTAAGGTGCTTCTTTGAATTGGTTAGATATGATCTTTATTGATTAAACATAGGTGAGTATATTGCAAAGATAAAATAGATGCCTTCCTCGCACAACTCTTGGACCGGTAGTCTAGCTGGTTAGGATGACGCTCTCACACAGCGTAAAGATTGAATAATCTCGCCAAGGTCGTGGGTTCGAATCCCATCCGGTCCATTTTCTTAATGTCACATACTTTAAGTCAAAACTACACATTGTATTTTAATGGTTAAAGGCTTTGGAAATAAAATGAAAAAATTCAAACAGGGAGAATGGAATTTAACCGAACTTGTATCTAGTCCAAAAGATTCATCATTAACAAAACAGCTTCTAAGCATAGAAAAAGATGTTAAAAAATTTGAACAGTATAAAAAAGCTTTAAAGCCCAATATTTCTACCACACTTTTTGCAAAAATCATAAAATCATTAGAAGATATCTCGGAAAAGGTAAGTGTGGTTAGTGGGTATGCTTCCCTTTGGTACTCTGCCGACACCCAGTCAGATGAGGCAACATCTCTGATGACGAAAATGTCACAATTTTCTACCGAGATTGAAAATAGGGCGTTGTTTTTTGATCAGTGGTGGAAAAAACAAATTGACCAAAAAAATGCCAAACGACTAATAAGATCATCTGGCCAGCTATCCGAGTTTTTAAGGCACAAACGTCTTCTTGCAAAATATTCCCTTTCTGAATCTGAAGAGAAAATAATTAACCTTCTTGATGTCACTGGCAGTACAGCGCTAGTCAAGCTATACGACAAAATCACAAATAATTTTCAATACATTGTAAATATAGATGGAAAAAAGAAAATTTACAATAGAGAACAACTTGCCCTACTGGTAAGAAGTCACAAATCAAGAACAAGAGAAGTTGCGTACAAAGCGCTTTTAAGCCAATATCAAAAAAACAAGGGAGTTTTAGGTGAAATATATCAAAATCTAGTACTAAATTGGAAAAATGAGAGCTTGAAAATAAGAGGATATTTCTCTCCAATTTCAGTCAGGAATATAGCTAACAATATTGATGAAAAGACAGTTGATTCACTTCTTTCAGTTTGTAAGAACAACTTGGATATCTTTCAAAGGTATTTTGTACATAAAGGGCATATGCTTGGAATGAAAAAGCTTCGTCGATATGATCTTTATGCTCCGGCAGTAAAAAAGATAAAACAAAAAAAATACTCGTTTGATCAAGCAGTAAAACTTGTATTAAATTCTTGGAATTCTTTCAGTCCAAAATTACATGACTTAGCAAAAAAAGTCATAATACAAAAACATATTGATTATTCCGTCAGGCATGGAAAAAGAAGTGGCGCGTTCTGTCATACTGTATCTCCAGAGATTACTCCTTACGTTCTTTTGAATTTCAATGGCAAAGTAAATGATGTTTTTACTCTTTCGCATGAGCTTGGACATGCAATACACAGCTTGGCAGCTTCTGACAAGTCAATATTTGTACAAGAAGCGTCCCTGCCGCTTGCCGAAACTGCATCAACCTTTTCTGAGCTCTTGTTGTATGATGAAATTTTGAAAAATCTAGAAAATGAGGAAAGAAAGGCAATACTTGCAGAGCAAATTGATGACCTCTATTCTACTGTAATAAGACAGTCGTTTTTTACTACGTTTGAAATTGCAGTTCATAAAAAAATTGGCGATGGAGCAACTGTAGAAGAAATTACAAAGTTATACATGCAAAATCTAAAAGAACAGTTTGCCAATTCTGTGGATGTTTCAGAAGACTTTGGAATTGAATGGAGCTATATACCTCATTTCTTTCATTCACCGTTCTATTGTTATGCATACTCGTTTGGAAATCTGCTTGCATTGTCTTTATTCCAACGCCATAAAAAAGAAGGAAACTCCTTTTCTCAAGATTATATCAAAATACTAGGCGCTGGCGGCTCTAAGAAACCAGAGGAGATACTAAAAGAGCAAAATATTGATATTTCCTCAAAAGTATTCTGGCAGGATGGGTTTGAATATATTCAAGATCAAGTTAGGCTGCTCCAAAATCTGAACTAAGATATTAAAAGCGCCTAGCAGTCAGGCGCCCCCAACTGCTAGGCATGTTCCCCTACGGTTTGAACCGATGTCAGCATTAAAGGATACAGATTATAATTTAAACCATTTGAATAGAGATCGGATAAAACTATTTTATTTTATAACTAGTAATATTGCCAAGTGAAATATCCAAGATGTTGTAGCAAAGACCCTGTGTATTTGATTACTTATGATTGTGGACCCGAACCAAATGAGACAATTCTTGTTTGTAAAGATCATTTTCAGGAAGAGCCTTTCCAGAGATTTGCAATCAAAATTGAAAAATTGGAAGAGTAGACTTAATAGTTCCATGCAGAAACCTGCATTCGTTGAAAAAATCAATTTTATTTTTTATTTTTATGACATTGGTCCTATTCCCGAATCAAAATATTACATATGCTCAGCAACCACAGCTTTCAACTTTTCATGAAATTGCACAGATAATAGTTGATCAAAAAATTCTCAATCAAACAACAACTACAATAACACTATCTAGTACAAGTACAGGAGAAATATGGGTACCACTAGAGCTTGATCAAAAAATACGTGATACAAAAAATGTTGTGGCAGTTGTAATAACTAACGAGGACAAATGTGCCTTAGGAGTTACAGACTCTATTTGTGTTTTGATAAATATCTCAAATGAAGGTCTAGATAAGATCGAGCAGATGCAAGCAAAGGGTCAGGAAGTTGGTGATTCACTGATAAATGATATAAACAAAGCATTTTCGTTAAATGCAAAATTTAGCTCAGTTTATGTACATTCTGAGAATGTAATAAATAAAGAGCTTCAGACATCTGGAGTTGTCTCAGGAAGAGGTACGATATCTGCAGTATACACGATGCCAAAATCAGATACCTCGTATCTTTATGAGACGTTTACAACCACATTGTTAGCAAAACAGATAAGAGATTCAGGGGGATTCTTAGAAGTAGCAAAAAAAATTGCTGATGATCCTAGCTCCTCTGTTACCTTCTCGATAATACCACGCGGCGAAAAATCAATCTTTCAACTACAGGTAAACCGTGACTACCCCCTTAAAAATAAAATAACAACAATTAGTCCCCTTGAGCTTTTAGGAACACAAAAACTTGAAAGATCTAGTTACTTTAACGTAGGTTTTTTCCCTCTAAATTCACTCGTTCAGGTTGTAGTTTTATCAAATGAAGCCATAAAGGTTACAAGTCATGGTAGTGAGCTGGTTCCAACATTTGAAAAAGATGGTGAAAAATTTCCAAGTGACCTTACAAAAAATGGATGGTTCTTTGATCCCGACTCTGGAACGCAGATAGTTGGAAGGTATCTTTTTGGCAAAACTTC
>JACQFM010000126.1 GCA_016200035.1 Nitrososphaerota archaeon | reverse complement strand
TTTGACTTGTATCAGTAATTGTAGAATCGATTGTGGGCATAATCAGGAATAATGTGATTGGCATAAAAAATATCGCATAAACTTCAAGTCCTGTGACCCCGCCTGCAAAGATACATTTCCTTAGGCTTGTCAGATTCAGTACTCGATGAAGTGTAGAACACACACAGAAAACTATGCCTATTGCTGTCGCAGTAAGCATGTGTGCAACAAAACCAAAAACGATTGCAGACATTCCATGTAAACCAACCGCGACACCTATCATCATGTAGAACGTACCTGGTGCAGCACCTAGATAGTAATCTATTCCAAATAAGGATGCAATGACGGCAATTCCTCCAATAGCCCCCGCAGCTGCTCCCACTTTGGCCTTTCTATAAATCTCGTGTCGTAACGTTGATCTCATGGTATACCATATCACTCGAAATATTTTAGGCTGTTGGATATTCTTGGAATTAATTACGAATTGATTTAGATTTAAAATAATTATTTACGCAAAGGGTCTCATTTTGATTCTAGTATGCAAAATAACCCTGTATTTTCAAAATATCAAATAAATAGTCTATAAGTGGATAGCAGTCTTATAGGAACCAGACCGCAATCCGAAGACTACACGTCCACTGATCCGGTATGAGCCCATCAGTGTTTCCTCCTATTTGATCGCTATCCAATAATAATTCGTGTTTCTAGAATAAAAAGATGATGAAATTCAAAAATTAAGCGTACATTTCTTATCCAATAGCTGCACCACCTGTAGGCAAAAGGGAAGTCTTACGCAAGAAACTTTTATTATCGATCAAAGAACATACTTTTTATGAACTATCAGAATCTACACAAGAAAATTATGAGCATGAGCCCAGCCATTCGTTTTGCCACAATTAGTGACATGAATGGCAGAATAAAGTATGGTGGTCACAGAAAGGGAGTGAAGAATCTTCTGACACCCTCGGAAAGTAGAGAATCACTAAAATTGGCAGTAACGGCTTGGAGGCTACGAAGCAAGCTATCACGCAAGATTGGTAAGGGAAAATATGTTCTAGCAGAATATGCGAAAATTAAACGCATAACCATGCCATTAGGTAATAAGCATCTTCTCTATCTAACGACGAGTACTGGTGTCAACCACGCAAAAATCATCAACAGAATTGTCAGATTAAGACCATAATCACACATTACTTGCCGTACCGAAGAGAAATCAAAGGGATACTCAAGCAGATGATTCTTTAATTATTTCTAAAATCTTAAAGGGAATCTCATTTAGATCAACTTGTCTTTCTGTACTAACAAAAAGCACATTTTCAATCATGGGATAACTCATGAGTATTACCTTGCCCCTATGGGAAAGCGAAAATTCAACTGGACCAAATTCCTCATCAAACTCATGACGCATTCGTACTCTGAGAGAAAGCTCCATGAATAACATTTCATCTTTTTTGGCGTCTTCGAGGGCCCTAAGACCTTGCCGCATTCCGCCTGCAATCAGTTTTCCTTTATTGTTTATTACTCTGGCAGACCTAATATTTTCATCTATCTTGAAAACTTGCTCACATATTGAATCAAAATCTAATTTTTTGTTATTATCTTGCACTAGGTTGATGAATATCGTTCTAACGGATTAACTTTGTAGTTTTAGGCCAAAGGGGCTTGATTTATGAAGAACAATTATCTAGGTTTACATTGACTCCACTTTGTTTTTGGATTTTATGCGTAAATCTGTAGTGATGGAAAATTAGATCAAGATGTTTTATGATTTTATTCATTACATTTTTCATAAATCTTTTTTAAAAGCAACTGTTGACACCAACTAAGATGAATTTAACAATAAGCGCGTTACTAGCGATTTTTGTGTTGCTGCTCGGTATTTCAAGTCCATTATTCGATAACATTGCTCTTGCGGAGGAGACAAAAAAACCTAAATCAAAAAAAATGACTGCAAGGGAAATTGAAGAGGAAGCTCTAAGGGAGGCTATCGCAAAAAAAATTGCTAGCGCAAAAGAAGAGCTGGCAAAAAAAGCACCAAAAACAAAGGTAGATAGTGAAAAAGCGATAGCTGTAAGGGAGGCGGCAAAAGCTTTTAACGAAAAAGCAAAGGCGGATGTCAAAGCTGCTATCGCAAAAAAAATTAATGCCACAAAAGCTGAAAAAGAAAACACTAAGCTAAACTCAACTGCAACTCTTGAGAAGCAGAAGGCCGAAGAAAGACGAAAAGCAATAGAAAAGGAAAATGAAAAGCTACGAGAAAAAAGGCAAAGAGGCCACTGATAACTTAGTAACACTTAGAGCTTATCAATTATTATCTTCAAATGTTCTGGAATGTCAGGTAATTCCCCCGTGTGGCTTATGTTATTTTGTAAAATATCCGCACCTATCCTTCTTACTTTTTGTGTACCAACCAAGGTATCAAGAATCCTTTCTACTTCCTTAGCTGAAAGTACATCTTTGAGTTTTTCTTGCAAGACATTCTCTGTTTCATACTTGTTTATTGCATATTGAACAAGGACCAACTTGTCATTCATTGAAAGATCAACCATTTCATTAAAATCTATATTACAAAATAGAAAAAGGTTTTCGTAATGTCACTCTGGAAAGTTATAATTAATGATCTGTTATAACAAAATCGATGAAAAAATGTGTTATTTGTGGCTGTAAGGATCATTGGTTAATAGGCTGCTCAAATCATTGGTCGAAACATTGTAGCTGCAGCACGGGTAATGATCAAAAGTAGAATGATTAACAAGGAAGAATTTAGTAACACGCACAGGTGGAGAAATTGAAAAACTATTGGTTAGTAAAACAAGAGCCATCGACATACAGCTATGACAAGCTTGAGAAGGAAAAGCGAACTATCTGGGATGGCGTTCACAATAATCTAGCTCTCAAACACCTTCGTTCAATGAAAAAAGGTGATCAAGCACTTTTTTATCACACAGGTGATGAGAAGCAAGCAGTAGGTATCATAGAGATAATATCAAACCCGTATCCTAACCCAAAGGAACCTGACAAAAGATTTGTCGTTGTAGATGTCAAAGCTGTACAAAGACTCAGAAGACCGGTTACCTTAGATGAGATAAAAAAAGACACCTTATTCAAAAACTGGGAACTATTGCGTATTTCAAGGCTGTCAGCAATGCCTGTGCCAAAGAACCTGTGGGATGCTATAATAAAGAAATCAAAGTAGAAACATCAGGATCGCAATTCGCATGGTACTAGAATGGCTCAATAAAGATGGTAAGCTCCTCTTTGCATCAAGAGCTGTTAGAACATTTGGTTATGGATTCCTAAGTGTAACTTTAGCTATCTACCTTGATCTGATTGGATTTGATAAGATAAGCATTGGAATCATCCTGATGACCACTTTAGCAAACGGCGTTCTATTCACCTTGATCTCAAGCTTTTTTGCAGATAGATTCGGACGACGCAAAATGCTAATTATTTTTGGAGCGCTGATGTCCTTATCTGGAATCATATTTTTCTTAACTCAAAATTATGCTGCGCTCATATTTGCCGCTCTTATTGGAACCATAAACGTGACAGGTACTGAAGTGGGTCCGTTTCTTTCGATAGAGCAAGCAATGATTCCACAGACTTGCAAAGATAAAAAGCGAAACACAGCCTTTGGGTTGTATAATATGCTTGGAACGCTTGCGATGTCAGCAGGTGTTTTACTTGGCGGCCTTCCACATTATATCCAAACTGCATTTAACACCAGTCAAGCTTCCTCTGTGAAACCATTGTTCTTAATCTATAGTCTTTTGGGCATCTCTACCATCGTAATCTACTTGCTAATGTCGCGTGGGGTTGAGGTTCCAGCACAAGAAGCTCGGAAGTCACTTCACAAGATACTTTCACCTCAATCTAGAAAGATAGTATCAAGACTATCATTTTTGTTTGGAATGGATTCTTTTGCTGGCGGATTCATTATTCAAAGTATCTTATCGTACTGGTTTTTTATCAAGTTTGGAATTAATTTTGCAGAGATCTCCTACATTTTTGCCTCTGCAGGAGTTCTTACTGCTATATCATACGTCGCTGCTACAAAGTTAGCAGATAGAATTGGCCTTGTAAACACAATGGTCTTCACTCATATCCCTTCAAACGTAATCTTGATGCTTGTCCCATTGGCGCCAAGCTTGCCACTGGCAGTTGGTTTGCTGCTTGGCAGAATGTCTTTATCACAAATGGATGTACCAACCAGACAATCTTATCTGGTATCAATTGTAAAGCCAGAAGAGAGAGTTGCTGCAGCAGGACTTACCAGTATTGCAAGAAATACTGCACAGACAGTTAGTCCAACAATAACTGGATACATTCTGCAATTTTTATTGCTGTCAGCACCCTTTTTCATTGCAGGCAGCCTAAAGATTGCATATGATATTGCGCTGTATTTTAGCTTTAGAAAGATAAAAACACCAGAAGAGCGAAGCGAACAGGCCTGAAATTAGCAATTGGTAGCGGAAAATTTAAGACTCTTTGGATTTGATTTATGACCTTATTTTGACTTTTAGCGAATCTAACTCTCTTTTTGCATCTTCGTAATCTTCTTTCACTCTGGCAAGTGCCACTTTTACTATCTCTAATTCCTTCTTTGTTGCCTCGTATTTCGAATTTAATGATGCGACAACCATTCCGGCAGCTTCGACAATTTTTTTGGTGTCATCTCTGTGTCCTACCGAAGATAGTTCAGTTTCTATGAACGCAAGTTCTCTTTTTGCCGAAGTTATCTGCTTTCTAATTGTTTCATGCTGTGATTGTAACGTGAAAAGCTGAGATTTTGAAGCTTCAATTTGCGATTGCAAATTGGATAGCTCAGAACTTGCAGCTTCAATGTGACCTTTGATGTTTTCTAATTCTAAAGATGCCGAATTCTTCTGGGAATTTATACCAGAGAGCTCAGCTCTTACCGATTCAATCTTTTCTTTAATTGAATCAGCATCGCGCTGGTTATACTGAGATCTTGTAGTCATAAGATCAGATTTGGCTGACTTGATTTCATCTAGTAAGGCCTGCTTTTCTGATCTTATGTCTGCAATTTTCGCTTGTTCTGACTCCAACTCTACTTTTATTTTTTCTAACTCATTTTGTTTTGTGTCATATTCGGTTCTTAGATTTTCCAATTTGTGAGAAACAGAATCTAGCTCTGCGACGGTTTCATGCAGCTCTTTTTTTGAATATTCAATCTCATTTCTAGTTGCCTCAAGCTGAATTTCTTCAGGTTTTTTTACACCGGTGGCTAGAGATTTTTCAGACTCGTTTGTGGCCTCCTCTGTCCCCACCCCTCTCTTTGCTCTTCTTAATATTCCCATAGTATCACGACATCACTTTTTGTGACAGGTAAAGTATCTTTTCCATCTTTATCCTTTATTCAACCTTTAGCCATTTATATCAGATTTTGTGCCCATTCTATAGTAATTGACAAACATTTAGGGAATCTTTTTCTTTCTCAAAAAGCGTACGTAAAAGCCAATTCCGCCTATGATGAAGCCAAATATGATTGTCAGAAAACCCTCAACTGAACCAGCTTTAAAAAGAATTGGTGCAATTACAAAAAGAAATGCACCAAAAATGATTAGAGGAAAGCCCCTGCCCTTTTTGGCTATGTTATGCTCATCATGTGCCATGTCTACAGATATTGAGAAAGAGTCTGGGCAACTTTTTTTCTACCAATATCTGCAATAAAAGGACCTATCTTCGGTCCTCGTTCTGATGCAAGAATTATTTGGTATAATACCTTGAAAAAGTCCTTTGGTTGAAGATCACAGTTCTTTGCAATTTGATAAATGGAATTCTGAATGTCAAGTGGCTCAGTATCTGATAAGAGTAGATCTACTAACTGCTTGAGCCCTTTTCTTGTTTTTTCGTCAAGTTGAATCTCAACCTTTGATGGCTTGTCAAAATCGTCAGCATAGTTACCAGCTAGTTTGACAAGCTCTTCAAGCTCGGCAGAAGATTCTTTAATTGTTCCATATTCCTTCAATTTTTTGAGCACATGTTCGCTTCTTTCATCTCTAAATATTTTGCAAAGCTCGACTAGCAATCTGTAATTAACATAAGGAATTGGATTTCTTGGAACATTCAGAAGGTTCACATATTCGTACAAGCCCTTTGCCCTGACAGTCTTTGTTTCATTGTCAAGTTTCGTTTTTCCAAAGTAGATGTTTTGAAGTTCATTATATTCGTCCATCAAGGCTGGGATATCTTCGGATCCTACTTCACGGGCACCGGTAATTCTTTTGAATAATAAAAGCAAGATTGATTTTGCTGTTCCATATTTGAGCCAAGCCTGAGAAGTGACTACGTTGCCAAGGGATTTTGAAATTTTCTTGCCGCCTTTGTCCAAAAACATCTCATATCTTACATGATGCGGATGTGGAAACTTGAGGATCTCGTCAGAAACCCAGTCGTTTACCTTAACAGAATCCATAATGTCCTTTCCATATGCCTCAAACCTGACATCGAAGGCCTGCCACCTTGCAGCAAACTCGACCTTCCATGCAAGCTTGCCAAGATCTTTTGTTATGTCGGCTATCCCTTCATGACCACAGCCATCTAGAGTTTTAGAACCGATCGTTGCTTGATGGCATCTATACTTTATCTTTCTCTCATCTGCTATGTACTCATATGCTTCAGCAGTATAGAGCCTGCCGCAAGCTGCACAAATGGGAAAGTATGGAAGCGCCTCTTGGTACTTTTCTTGGCCGACAAGCTCTGCAATTTTTTCACCTATTTTTTTGCTATTTACCAATATTGTGTGGATCTGTTCTTTGAGCAGCCCGTTTTTGTAAGTATCAACGCCTCTTTGAAATTTGTATTTGATGCCAAGCTTATCAAGTCCTTCAAGTAAGAGGCTGCTCATATGCGAACCATAAGAGTCATGACAATCAAATGGGTCAGGGATAAAAGATACTGGTTTTGCTAAATGATCCTTTAACCAGTCGGGAAGTCCTTCGGGAATTTTTCTAAGACCATCTAGATCGTCTGAATATGCAATCAGCTCAGATTTGTAACCAAGGTTTTCTAATGCAAGTTTGACCCC
>JACQFM010000124.1 GCA_016200035.1 Nitrososphaerota archaeon | reverse complement strand
TTTTTCACGCCATTTTACATGGCAGTTCTTTACTTGAATATCTGCTGCATTTATAACAAACAGATTCGTAGGCTTGACTATCTCAACCAGTATCTTTTCTGTTCCATTAAAGGTGAACCTTTTAAAATCTGGTTCAAAGATTATGTCGTAGTTCTTGGGAGAAACTAATTTCACGTTGAGTGTTTAAATCATGCCTTTTAAGTAACTTTCCTTCTTAACAATCATTAATCTAGTGTTCTAGCATCCAAAAAAACAAATAGTGATAGCAAAAGAGTGGATATTATAGAAATGGCCGAATTCATATGCCCCGATTGTGGGAAAAAAATGTATCATGAGAATGAAACAACTCTGGAAATTGAGAAAGGAGTACACAAAAAATTTTGTTCAAAGAAACCTGGCGATACCCAAAGCTACATGCATAAGACGTAGTTGCAAGGCATATTCATGAACAGAGCTCACACCGTATTCGCATCAAATAACAAAAATTTTCCATATTATCATAAAATAAAACGCTTACAAGAGGAGCTCTCAAATAAAGTAGTAACAAAGGACTGTTTTACCAGGCCAATCAGACATGTTTGTGGTGTCGACGTATCGTATAGGAATGATGTTGGGTATTGTTCTGCCGTAATTCTACGGAAAGATACTAACGAGGTTTTAGAATCAGTCAATGTAAAATGCAAAATAAACTATCCCTACATCTCTGGATTGTTTTTGTTAAGAGAGTACGAGCCAATACTTACTGCGTTAAATATGTTAAGTGAGGAATATGACTTGCTGCTAATTGATGGTCATGGGCAGTTACACCCAACAAAATGCGGATTGGCATGCAATATTGGAATTACGATGTCCAAGCCTACTATTGGTGTAGCAAAAAGTCTCCTTTGTGGAACAATAAAGAATGATCGCTCCATAGAGTTAGCTGGCCAGATACTTGGCAGAGTTGTAGAGAAAATTTTAGGCAAGCCTGTTTACGTAAGTGTTGGTAACAAAATCAGTTTAATGACTGCAGAAAAATTAGTACAAGAATTAATTGCAAATGGACAACATATCCCACAACCCTTACTTATCGCTCACATTAACTCAAGGAAATTTGCCAATGAAAAATTCTAACAAAGGGCTTTTTCATACCACCACTAGATTTTTGCTTCTAGTTGAAACCTGAATCAACTGTTTCAAATAGACCAATAAAAGACAAATCGCAAACTCTTAATAGAAAATCCACGATCTTAACACAGCAGAAATGAAAAGCGCATTTTTCGTCTCATCAATAATTTTGATTACTTTTCTAGTTCTAGTACAAGTGCATTCTGCAAATTCATTATATGGAGACAGATACTCAGTTAGTGTAAGGCAGAACGAGTGGGAGACAAAGATAGATAAACAAATTCAGATTGTGGCCGACCTTACAAATAATCAGGACAAAGATCAATCATTCGCATATTTGGTTCAAATAAAGGATGTAAATGGAGTGACGGTATCTCTGTCCTGGATCACCGGCCTACTTTCTGCAGGACAAACCATGAGTCCAGCACAGTCATGGACGCCTTCAGTAGAGGGAACATATACTGCCGAAATCTTCGTATGGGCAAGCATAGATAACCCAGATGCGCTTTCGGCGCCTCTTAGTATTAAGATAGATGTGAAGAGCACACTGGCTTAGTCTGTTTAAAATTTTTTAATTTTCTTTAGAATGAGTTTCTATTAACTTGAAAATTTCCTTAATGACCTTATCATGATCAACTCTAGTTTCTGTGCTTACTAAGAGCAGATACTTTTCTTCTATAGGAATTGAAATTAGTTTGACTTTTTCGTACTCTGCCATAGAATACTTTTCTTTTCCCATCCTGTGAGAAAGAGTTTTCCCAGTTTTCCACCTGAGGCTTGCGTAATATAGCGACATTTTAGTTTCTTCAGGATTTAGTAGGCTCTCAACATTTTCACGCATGCCGACACCTTTGGTTTCTCCACTTTGAGTATAAATTCCAGCAAAACGGATTTGTGGTTCCAATTCCAACACATCCTTACACAATTTATCATAATTCATGAACTGGCAATCACCATATTTGATATTAAAAGGTTGATTAGCCTCATTGACTATTGTTTATCGGAAAGCCATCCTTTTCATAAGAATCATAGATTGCCCGAGTAATCTGTTTAAGTAATTTCATTTTCGATCTTTGGGCTTTCTTATTATTGAAATAATCCTTTTTCTCCACAAGCACATGTAAGCGCTCTAACTGCTTTGGTGTTAAAGCCTTGAGTCCTTTTTTTGATACAATATCTAACAGTTCTATTCTTTCAATATCATCGTCGTTAGCAATATTGACCATAGCACATTTTGAAGTATTGTGCCGTTTAATCTTTTTTCTTATTTCAAAAATTTTAGACTGTTGGTACTGGTCAAGCTAATGTATGGATATGACTAGTCTTTAGCAGTTCTAAAAAACAATAATTACGGATTTTGTTTTTCTACTTTTGCCTTTTGCCTATCGCCTATTATCTTTTCAGCATATTTCTGTTTTTCTTCTGTTAACTTTTTAATCGCTTCTTGTTCTTGTTTTACCTTTTCGGTTTGTTTTTTCTGCTCTTCTATTGTTTTTGCATTGGCGTCTTTAATTTCCTTCTTTTTCTGTTCATAGGCTTTTGTGGCTTGATCCTTTGCCATTTTATTTGCCTTTTTTTCTTCTTCTTTTACCTTAAGTTCAGCTCTGAGTTTTTGGTCTATTGTCTTCATTCTTTCTTGCTTTGCCTTTTCAATTTCCATTTGATTTTTTTCAGTTACTTTTTGATGTTCTTTACTTAGATTCTCAACTACCTTTTGTATTTCTTCAACTGCCTTTGACCTCTCGGCTCCTTTTTGATATTCATTCATCTGCTTGCTAGTTGCTTTTTTTCTGTCTTCTATTGCCTTTTGCCTTTCCTTCAGATACTGATCAATTTGCGTTTGCCTGTCTTCATTACTTTTTGTATAATTAGTCACACCCCTGGCATATGCAAAATGATCTGAGACATGACTGACAAAACCTAATACGAGGGTCAAAACAAGTGCTGATAACAATACTATCTTCATCTTATTGTGAGGCATTATTAGCGTAGTAAAGAATTTCTTATAAATCATACATGGTTACAATTATTGAACTAACGCAATGTTTGAATTTGTTTTCTAAATGGGATGGAAGCATATACGCGTTAACTATCGTACTTTTATCGCTAATGTCTTTTGAACTTCATTTATGCTGTTTATGAATTTCTTCTTTGCTTCAAACTCATCTGATACTTTTACCACTACTTCCGATGAAGAAAGCATTACGTCTTTAACCACTATTGGTGCGCTCAGACCAAGCAATTCACTTAGGATATCAAAAACATTGTTGAATTTGGCTCCATTTCGGTATGCATAGATTGTATTACCATCATTAAATTTAGGACTAGGTTCTAGTGGAATGATAAGATTGGCAGAAATTATCTCGGTAATGAAAGTATTCATATCATTTTTTATCGCACTTGAAAATTCTTCTCTTTTAGTAGCGAGTATATTTTTTGATTTTTCCAGTTCTTCAAGTTCATCGTTATAGCTAGTACCTATCATTTTTGCAAATGTAGACTCTGTGTCACTTTTGAGCGGGTGTTCGTGAATCTTCATGTTTACTCTGTCAAGTTCTTCATCTATGCTAGCTAATTGCTGTCTATTTGCCTTTATCCTGCCAGCTATCTCTTCAAGATGTTGAAAATCAGACATTTCAAATTCCTGACTAGCTAAATTGATGTACTACGTCCATCAGGCTTCGTTTAAATTCTTCATTAGTCAAGCCCCACTTTCCATATTCTTCCTTATAAGAATCCCAAGATGCTTCCGCCTCACGAGCAATATCAAGGATCTTCTGGCTGATGGCTTTGGTATTAACCAATATTGTGATGTTAGCTTGTTCACTTTCCATTATAGGTATTTTTACAAAAATCATTCTTGAATCCTCAATGTTGAATCTGTCCTTGATTATTTTCTTCAAGACATCTCTTTCCTTCATATCAAATTCTCCTTTGATCTTTACTAGAGCACAGCAGGAGTCTTTTGGCCCTCCTCCATCCCTAATGTCGTTTTCATCAATATCAAAGAGAATAGCATCTTCCTTTTTATGGACATGTTCAATAATGCTTTCCATCGTGTTGACTTTTGCACCCGACATTAGATTCGTGTTCCACTGATTTTCTCCAGGTACGACGGGAATGATCCATGGAATGGCAAATTTTGGACGTTTTGTTGCAAGCCACGTCCTATAGTTAGACATATCCCATTCTGTTTCACGTGCAAATGAAGCAACGAACATGGAAATTGCGTTTGCGGCAATAAGGTTCATGCCTTTGTAGTCCTTCCATCCTACCTCGTGTTCTTTTGGAAGGTCATCAATTATTGATGGTACCTTCTGCAATTTCTTTTCAAATCTGTGGGATAGCTGTCGCAAAGTCTTGTTGGAAAACAGGATGCTACAATCACTAAATTTGATTTGATACTCCAGATTCATCACTATGTTTATTGCAGATGCCTCTAAGATTACTGGATCCCATCCAAACTCAGGAAGCAGTCCTAATGAAGCTATGGTAGCATGTTCCTTTACATCATTTCTTATGTATTGCATGAACGCGCATGCAAATGAGCTTCCGGTTCCTCCGCCCATTGCAAATGGTATCGTAAAACCGCGAACAGGTTCTGGAGAAAGTGCGGCAAGTTGTTTTTGCATGTTAAACTTTGTACTAACTTCTTTGATGAATCTAGATTTTCCTTCTGCCCAGTTCCTTGCAGCACCACCAGAGCCATGTATGAC
>JACQFM010000121.1 GCA_016200035.1 Nitrososphaerota archaeon | reverse complement strand
GTTCAGGCTGCAGCACCAGGAGGACATCAAACTCATGGCAGAGGCGGCAGGTTTCATGGATTATACTGAATACGAGTACCTCTCTGACAGGTTCGTGAGGCTTCCAAGAAAGAGCGCCATTGTGATCACGTCAGGTCATGAGCCTTTTCTGGTGACGGCAGCGGACTTCGAAATTGAGGACCATCATATTTCTCCAGAAGTTCCGGAAATAGTTGAGGAAAAGATAGAGGAGTCTGATCCTGACGAGCAGACTTTCCTTGAAAGCATAGAAAACGAACCTTTCATCTCCGTCAGAAAGAGAAGGACATCGCTTCGATGGAATGACAAAAGGTACTACAAGACGGTTGAGTCGTTGATTGAAAAAAGGAAAATCGAAATAGAGAAAGCTAGGATCGGCAAAGGTGCACCTATTGTCCTTTACCAGAAAGTGGGGAAAATTCCGAGCATAAGGCACGAGTATTACGTGCACTGGATTGTCGAAAAAATCAAGGAGAAAAATTTTGTTGTTAAGACAAACATTCTGGAAGGTCCCGACATAGAAATTCCCAAAATAAGGACTGTGGTTGAGGTCGAGCTCGGAAAGTCTGACGTGCACTCCAACATTGCACGAAACATTCAGAAATTCGACAAGGTGGTCGTCTGCTCCGACCAGAAGAAGCTGTTGCAGTCCCTTTCTGACCAAAACAAGTCGGACAAGGTTTTGTTTTCGCAAATAGAGCAGGTGCCGGCCTTGGTTGAAAAGATGCGAGCTGAGACTGATTTGGTGGACATCTGATAAAGAGGTGAGCAAGTGGTTGAAGAAATACCAAAACTGTATGAAACAGAAGAGATACCTGCTGAAAAGAAGATAATCTATCAGAAGTGGGAGATTCCTCAGATAGGATTCTACTGGTTCATAGCTGAACTCGATAAAAAACAGAATCTCGCGTTCGGTTACGCGAATCTCAATGACGACAACTTTGCGGAATGGGGCTACATCAGCATCGAGGAATTGATGGACAACGGCGCAAGCCTTGACAGGGAATGGAAGCCTTGCACCTTCGATGAGGCCCAGAAGAGGATCAGGCAGTACCAAAGGTGATTGCATCAACGATGACACGAAAGAAGGCTACATTGTAGACAGTCGTGGCAGGATAAGGGGAGAGGCAAGACGGTACGATCCTTACGCAAGGTTTGGCGAGATTATGCTCTACGAGATAGACGCTTTTGGGTTTGTTGCCGGATACGTGTCAAAGAGTTGGCAGGTGATGTCAGAGGAGGATTTACTTGCAGACAGAAAGATGGGAAGACGACTCAGGGAAGCAAAATACCAGGCATGGAAAAGGCACAGCATCGTAGATCTCCACGAGGAGTACGAAAGGAAGAATGGCCTCTACCGTGGTAACTTTGAGCGGTTTTGCAGGGAGATGTTTAGCAAAATTTAGTGTTTATTTCCAGATGTATTCTTTTTCGAATGGATTTTCTTCATACCAATCAATAATCTGATTCGAGTTTTTATCAAACTGACACAAAATTAATTTTTTATAAGAATACGGCAATGATAGTAATGCAAATGCAACATGGGCTAACTTTTTGATCTCATCTGGTATCTCTTCAGCAGAAACCAAAAAGACAAACTCAGCTCCTACAAGTTCAGCATATTTTCTTGTCTGGTAAATGTGATCTAGTTTTATGGCTTCATCTTTAATCTCTACGATTATGAATCTGGTCGAATAAGTACCCATTTTTATAAATCCGGTGATATCTGGTCTAGCCTCCTTCAAAAAATAAAATATAATGTCTCTATGAGTGATTTCTGATTTTAACTTGTTACTGAATGGTTTGTCTGCAGTAATTTCAAGATGAACTTGACCTTTTTCCTTGAATAGCCTTTCAAAAGCCTCTTTAACAGGCTCGTAATAGTCTTTTTCTTTGGTCATATCCTCAACTGCTTGCTTGTTCTCCATAAATCGTCAAACTTCTTTTCTATTTCAATCTTAGTTGTAGCATCACCTATCTTCGATACCGTTCCCCATTTTGTTATGCCTAGATCTTTTAGTGATGGACCTGATTGCCATAATTCATTTTTTGTTATAATATATCTATCATGAAATTCTGAAGGATCACAAAGGCGTATTTCTACAGCAGATGGTCTTTCTTTGATAATTCTTTTGAACGCAACATCGAATTTTGATTTAGTTTTATTTCCTATGATAGATGTTAAAATGTTGACAGGAATAGAGACAGGAATCTTCCAGGCAAAATCTAATGTGTGTTCGCCTACATACTTGTCCATAATTTTGACATAACCTGTAGCGTTTTGAAATATTGATTCTATTCTCTTAAGAGCTGTGTAAGGCTGTGCTTTCTCTACTGTAATTACATCTATAGCTCCGGCGGGTATTTTTTCTTCTGGTTTTATATCTTTTTTAACTGCTGTTCTTTCCACAACCTCAAGTGCAAGCAATGTACTTTGCATTTTTGTTGCTAAAATAGAGTAATCTGGTTTCTTTTTCTCAAACAATTTTTGAACTCCATTCTTTTCTCTTTCAAAAGTTCTTAACTGTGGTGTTCTTTTGAAGTTTGAAAGTTCTAAATCACACTGGGCACTCCATTGTGTGAAAGAATTTCTTGCAATATTTAGTGGATCGATTATAGGCCCTAGTACCTGCTCCAATGTGTTGAGGTCTCTCTGATCCTGCGCAGGAAGAAATGGTTTACCTAGCCTATACAAACCAGTAAGACCTGCTACTCTATTGATTTCTTGAAGAATAGCATAACCTGACTGTCTTAGATTGGCAAACCCATACATGTAGGTCATAAAGGAAAAGTAGATGTACGAAGTTTAAATACGATTATGGAAGCCATCTGTCCTTTTTGCAAGTCTAAACAAGGTAAACCACTGAAGACGTGGAAATATGGAAAGTCAGTTGATGTGTCAAGATACAAATGCAAATGCGGAAAAATCTTCAATTTCTACAAGAGTTTAAAATCAAAGTGGACTATTCCAAAATCAAAGTAAGAAATCATTTTTCTGCCCAATCTTTTGCTATTAATTCGGCTTGTTCAAGAACTGTCTGTGTTGCTTTTTCCTGTTTGTCTGGTGGATACCCATACTTTCTTAAAATCTTCTTTACCTTCAAACGAATTCCTGCCTGCACGCTCTCTCTTTGTGTCCAGTCAATCGTAACACTGGTTCTTATCATTTGAGTCAACTCCAAAGCTATCTTTCTCAAGGTCTCATCTCCCAAAACCTTGACAGCGCTGTCATTGACTTCCAATGCATCGTAAAACGCGATTTCATCTTCGGTCATGTTTTGCTGTTTTCCTCTGCCCTTTTCTTCCCTGACCTTCCTTGCCAGTTCTATCAGCTCTTCAATGACCTGAGCGGCTTCAACGCTTTTGTTGGTGTACTTCTTTATGGTCTTGTCAAGCATGTCCATGAAAGATTTTCCTTTGACAATATTTCGTTTGGACATGATTTTGATTTCATCGTTTAGCAATTTCTTGAGAGCCTCAAAAGCCAAGTTCTTCTGAGGCATTTCCTTTACTTCAGCAAGAAAACCCTCTGACAAGATAGATAGTTCAGGTTTCTGTATCCCTGCTGCCTCAAAAATATCTATTATCCTGTCTGAAATTACTGCTTTAGATAGAATCTGCTTTATTGCAGTATCAAACTTTTCTTCACTTTCTTTTCCAGTTTCAGTTGTCTTTGATATTGCAGATTTTACTGCTTGGAAGAATCCTACCTCTTCTTTTATCTTCATTGCCTTGTCATGCGGAACGGCCAGAGAGAATGCCTTTAGCAGTGCGGTTACCTCTCTTGCAAATCTTTCCTTCTTTCCCTTTTCTTTTAGAATGTGTTCCATTGCGCTTGGAACAAAAGAAATTCTCTCGCTTGATTTAAGATCAAAGAATTTTCTATAATTGAATCCGTGGAACATGTCCTTGACAACTTCGTATTTTTCCTGCATCAGCAT
>JACQFM010000123.1 GCA_016200035.1 Nitrososphaerota archaeon | reverse complement strand
TTCAAAGTCGATGCATGCGTCGACAAGATGCCCGGCATCTATTATCAAACCTCCAAGGATTATCGATAGTTCTCCCAATTCCATGTCAATGTGTGGAAATAAACAAAAAAGGTGTGACCGAACTGTTCTAACTATTGATATGGTTGGGCCTAGAACATGTGTCACATTACCCAATCCAAATATAGAATCAATGTGTCTTCGTACTTGCCTTAGTGCCTCGATGGCAAAGAAAATTTCAAAAGTGTAACTTGGATCATTTACAGATGCCGATTTTACAAACACATTGTCTTTTTTTTGTTGAACCAAGTTTTGATTCTTGGTTAGGTCAAGCTTTGTTTCAGTTAGTACGCCAAGAATTTTATCTGTGAGCATTACGGCATAGTCAAGTCTTGGTTTTATAGTAATAGCTCTAGTAATTTGGTTTTTTGTCTCGTTATTTATTATCCCTTTTGATTGTATGTTCATTGATGCTATGCAAAAGAGTTAGATTTTCTATATCAGTCTCTTGTTACAGGGAAACATGTAACCACAGTGACTTATGATGTAGGTACAGCTTAGTATTTTTTCTAATGTTTGTTCAATGAATTTAGCTATTGAACTTACCTTGTGATTAGCAAAGAGGTGGTCGATGGTAAGAGGGCAGGATCTGGCAGTCAGCTTAGAGGAATTTGGTTTAAGCAAATATGAAGCTCGTGCTTATGTCACTTTAATTACAAAAGGAACTATTTCAGCCGGCGAACTTGCGTATTATTCTGATTTACCAAGGACAAAAGTATATCCAACTTTACTGAAACTCGTAAAGAAAAAACTAGCCATTATTTCAAAAAGTAAACCCATAATGTGTACTGGAATATCTCCAGAAGATGCATTCGATGAGATAGTGCAGGAACAAATCAACAAGGTAAATGGAATGAATAGTCTTGTTACTAAACTAAAGAGAGTGAGTGAAGATAGCAAAAAGGCCCGCGGTTCTGAGGAAAAAAGATACTTCCATCTTGCGCCAAATTACGTCTTCAAACAGCTTGAAACAATGATTGAAGGTTCCAAGAGCTCAATACATGGAATTATTGATTCGTGGGGATTAAACCTCCTTAGTCAGTGCCGCGATGTACTAATTCATGCACTCGCAAAAAATGTCTATATCAAACTAATAATCCCGCCCAACCTAATTGGCTCAGAAACCTTTCAGTCTATTCCTGATGGTGTAAAAATCAAAGCTGCGGATGTCTCCCATAATTCCATCATGTTTGATGATTCAGAAATAATTATGATAAACAGTAGCAACGGCAAGGGTGCGATATTTTTATCGACGGAGGTGTTAGGCTCAAATCAGGTAAAAATCTTCGAACAAGCATGGAAAAGTGGTATTAAGATAAACGATCTTTCCACCATGACAAAGTCTAAAGCTCAAGAAATATTCAAAATAATACAATTGGTAAACGAAAACTGTCTTGGTTTTGTATTAAATTCTATGATTCAATCAAAGAGCAAGGAAATTGACTTGCTTGATTTTCTCGAGAAAAACGGTTTGGACCTTGAGGCAAAGACAATAGATGAGATAATCGACCTTGTAGATTCTACTTTGCAAATTACATGTTCTGGCCAGGCTCGATATGAACCTCATGGTAACCACATAATAATAGAATCTAAATTGAACACGGGACACTCACTGCCCTGGGCAATGCTTCTTAATGGCTATCTTAACAAAAAAGGATACAAGACAAAAATGATGTATCACGACCACCATCATAATGGTGAGAAGATACATCTTAAGGTAGATACAAAACTAGATTCAAATTAAATTTTTGAACCCGCAAGATTACATATTAAGATTATCAAAATGGCAGAAATCCAAGAAAAAAATTATCAAAGTGATTTTCTGAAAATGTTGTAATTTTTATTGTTTTTTGATCTTAGTTTAACTTATAATCCCATGAATTTTATCACATTTGTAAATGAGTCTCTCTCCAGATTTTAATACAAAGCAGATTGAAGATGATGTAAGAAAATCACTTTCAAACCTTGACATACACAAATTAATTTCTGAATCTGCAAACAAAACCAAAAAAATAGTCTTCATCGAGGGACCGCCAACCATGAATGGGCTTCCCCACGCAGGGCACCTTCGTGGCCGTGTAATCAAGGACCTCTGGTACAGGTTTATGACACTCCGCGGCAACAAAGTCATTTTCAACGCAGGTTGGGATTCACAAGGCCTTCCGGTTGAGCTTCAAGCCGAAAAGGAGCTTGGCATTACAGGAAACAAGACTCAGGTTTTAGAATCCGTAGGAGTAGAAAAAATTGTAACCGAATGCAAGAAAATTGTGCACAGCTTTAATGAGAAGTGGGTAGAATCGGACAAACTCTTAGGAGTATCGTTTAATCAAGAAAAAGCATATTGGACATACAAAGATGAATACATAGAACGAGAATGGAAATATCTTAAGAGGGCACATGAAAATGGAATCTTGTCAGAAGGATACCGTGTTGTTGCCTACTGCCCTAGTTGTCAAACATCTCTAAGTAACGCTGAAGTTAACCAAGGATACGATACAGTTGAGGATCCATCGCTTTACTACAAGGTCAAGCTAAACGACGAGGATGTGTATCTTATTGTTTGGACTACCATGCCTTTTACTCTTGTAACTGATGCCATGGTTGGTCTGAATCCAGACGAGAATTATGTCTATGTCAAAGTTAGAGACGAAACCTGGCTTGTAGGTGAAAAACGACTCCAAGAGTTTATGAAAATGATGCGAATTGATGATTATGAAATTAAAAAGACTGTAAAAGGATCGGCGATGGAAGGAAGAAAATACATTCATCCACTTATTGGAGAGATACCTGGCCTTCAAGAATTTTCTAAAAACCTTAAAGCACACACCACTGTAGCAGAAAACTTTGTAGATATAGAGACAGGAAGTGGGCTTGTTCACCTTTCACCAGCAAATGGAGAAGAAGATTTTGAAATTGCGACAAAACGAAACATCCCAATCTTTAATCCTATTAATGATGAGGCCAAATTCACAAAAGAAGCCGGTTCCTACGATGGGTTATTCGTAAGAGATGCAGATCAAAAAATTATCGATTCATTACGTGAAAAGGGCGCGCTTGTAAAAATAGGGAAGATAAAACACCAATATCCACTATGTTGGCGTTCACAGCACAAGCTTTTGTGGATTGCTAGAAGGGGATTCTTTTATTTTTTAGATAGACTTGGAGACAAAGCCATTAAAGCCGCAGAAAATGTGGAATATTTTTTTGATCCACCAAAAAATAGATTTCTTGAGATAATAAGAGAAAAGCATCCTTGGTGTATTTCGCGTGAAAGAATCTGGGGCTGCCCATTGCCTATCTGGACTTGCAAGA
>JACQFM010000122.1 GCA_016200035.1 Nitrososphaerota archaeon | reverse complement strand
TCTTGTTCAGACAGAATCAACATCATATAGAATAAAAAATTTTGAAGAAATGCCTGAGGATATAATTAAGGCCGGAATATCTGATAATTTCTTTATTCAGTATTTATCAAGATGGGAAAAATCCATTCTAAACAAGAGCGAACAATACCGAGATAGCGTAGGCTCCATTGAAGATTATGTTGAATTTGGATTGAAAACAATACTGAACAAATACAACGAGTTTTTCTCAAAGTTTTCAGAAGGCCAGCTCCAAGACATGGCAAGATCAATAAGAAACAGAGAATTTGACAAGAGCCTAGCCTACAAAATTATTGAACACCTGATGTCGCTCAGTGTAGATGTAGAGGCCAGATTGATCTTAGATGCCCTGACATATTCCACATATTGTCTGGTCATAGGATACAAGTTAAACAAAATTAGAAATGGTCCAAAAATAAATTTCAATCCTTACGAAACAGTTTCTAAAATAGTAAAATTACTTTTTGAATCTCAGGGAGACGACGGCGCATGGGCATTAAGAAATTACGATAAGACACTGATGGTAAAGGACACATCACTCATATTGTATCTGCTAAAAGAAATTCACGAAGTATTTCCAGATATTATCATAGACAAAGAAAAAGTCAGAAAGTCTTACTCTTTTATCCTAAACTTACTGGAACATGCGGCTAAAGAGAAAGAAGAGACTGTAAATCTTGAGACGGAGTATCTGCTTCAGGTAAATTTGTATTCTACTGTTCAGATGATTGCTGGGTATTATTCTGCAACAAAGTTACTGAATCTTGATTGGTCACAGGTTTTCGAACATCCGTTTGTCAAGAGATTTTTCAAATATTTGGCAAAACTGGAATCAGATGGTGGTTACAGTGTAAGCAAGGATAACGAACCAGATGTTGAAACCACTGCATTCATAGCAAACACGATGATTGGACAAAACTCTTTTTACTTGTCGGAAAAATTACTGAGAGATTTAACAAATAATAAATTCAGAACGCTCAAAATCATAAATTATTTCTACAACAACACAAAAGCTATAACCAATTTTCTTAACAAATCTCAGCATCTGAACATAGTTACCGACTGCATGTCTGCCCTTATGTGGTGTGGCGTGTGGCCACTGTCATCCCAGATTATCGATATAATAGTAAGAACATGTGAAAAGGCCAGAAAAGACATGGACAGTTTTACAAAGATTCCATTGTTTGAATTAAACAAAGGTGAAATTAGACTGTCAATACATTTGTCTCCTAGATACTGGAATACCATATCGGCTGTGCACGTTCTTCACCAAACAATATTGTGTCTAATGGTTGTACATAATTATCTGAATGACCCTGACAGATATTGGGAAAGAGTTACAATGCTCCTTCCTGACTCCAAAGAAAGCTGATACTATCAACTTCGGTATCGGGCAATAAATAGAATATTAAGAAAACTCCCATATGGAAAAGATTTTCCAAGTTGACGGAACTACGCACGAGGATATAGACAAGGCACTTCGCAAGGCAGGATTCAGACCTGTTTCGATTGGGCAGCCAATTCCAGCAAACGAGATAAGCGGAATCTTGGGAACCATCAAGTCATCTGTAAGGAATGCGCTGGAAGCGGGCCGATCGGTGTTGATTCCAACCGAGCGCTCAGAATTCAGCAATGGAAATGACAGAGTGGTGGTTGACTCGTTCAACATACAGGAAGCCCAGATCATAAGACCAGACCCGGTGATCTTCGTTTATGAAGAGATACCTGGAAGAACCAGCAGGATCGTAGAGGAAATTCTGGAAGAGGAGGTCACAAAAGACGTCATAAAATTCGCGCTGACTTCCATAACGGGAAAGAAATTCAGAAGATCTGTCTGCGACCTCGCTCGGCTGAAGAATGAACAGGAAGAGGTTGTTTACAACCGCTGTGTCAAGGCACTCATAAAATCATGCGTCAGTGGCTTCAGAAGAATCGAGGTTGCCGAGGACGAACTCGTTGCAGAATTACCGCAGCTGCTAGCAGGAGCCCGATAAAATGTCTGGCGCAGCTGCCTTCCTTATTTTTTTGGCTGTTCTGATAACCCTAAGCATAGTTTTCAATTTCTGGATATGGTTAGTGGTAGCAGGGGTAGTTCTTCTGGGAATCATAATAGCAGTAGCCATTTTGGAAGGCAGAGATGCAACACCAGTAAGAAGTACACCAAGAATAGACGTTTTGGGCGAAATGAGAAACGCTTCACAACGCAGGATCGAGCGCGAACTCAGGGGTAGAATCGAAGATGAATGGGACAGGCAGACGGGCCTAGGAGAGGACCTTAGATGACCTATGACGAATCTGAAAGAAGCGACATGCCACAACCAAGCTGGTTTAACAAGGATACCGGTGGCGATGAACTGGCCAGCGAAGTACAAACTGTCACAACAGACAATGTACTTCAAAGAATCCGCTCAACCTATGATTCAGTTACAGAAAAGACTACCAGTGAGATAGCAAGAGGCCTCTGCTCCATCTGTGGCAAGCCACTGTCTGAGAACAACGTGGTGTTGTGCTACTACGGCGACCTCGTGTGCAATGCCTGCATGATTTTATACAACGGACGTTCAATCTGTAGAAAGCACACCGAATTTTATCTCGGCTCAAAACCCGAAGCGATTGTTCTGATTTCAATCGCATTTGGATTGAACAAGAATGACATCAAACAGATCAGCAAACTTTCGGAAAACAGCATTGTGATTGCAAAAAACATGCTTGCAAACGGAGGATATGTAAAAATAAAATCGCTAGGGCTCATCGGCAACAGTACAAAGATCACGGAATCTGGAGCAGAGATTGTAGAGACGCTGGTGGCAGCATACCGGGCTGATTTTGATTTCAGAATTTTCCTTGAAAACATAGGGTGGAGTAAGAATGTGGAGACCGGACCAGGACAGAAATAATTCCAAAACTTGGTTGATTGTTGCAGAAATTGCGACCATCTCCATCATAGTAATATCGCTTGCAACATTCATCTGGGAGAACACCGGAATCGGTTACCTTGACAAGTACTTGCAGGTGGCTTTCATCGGACTTTTCGCCCTGCTGATAATTTTCGCGGCAAACTACGTCATCAACAGGAGATGGTAGCATGTACGGAAGAAACATCGATTTCGCAAAGATGAATCCTCAGCAGATTCGCGAAGTGTTCAAACCGTTCAACGGTCTGATTAATCACGCTCTTGTGGACAAGTACGCAAAGGCGATTGCGTTTGCAACTGAAAGTGGCAAACTGTTCCTGGCGAAGAACCTCAACTTGCTATATGCAAGGGCAATGCAGCAGGTAGCCAATACTGACACACCCTGTCTCCCTTTGCCAGATAACATCAAGGGCGATTTGACAATAGGGAAATTGGTCCAGGGCACCAAGGAATACGGACATTGCAGTCTGCCGATTTCGGATTTCACTCACACGTTCATTGGCGGTGGGACTGGAACCGGAAAGAGCACCTTGCAATGGAATATTGTAAGACAGATAGTTGAGGCCGGATCGAAGGTGGTGGTCCTCGATGTCAAGAGAGAAGCAAGGAACGTGTTGAATTCCATCCCACTTGTGGTTCTGGGCGCTAATGATCTCAGAAATAATATTTTTCAATCCCCCGTTACAGGTATCAATCCGAGAGCTTGGATTTCAAAAGTTTGCGACCTTTTCACAATCTGGGGACTTTATCATTCCAGTCGAAATTATATCAAAGAGTACGTCATCAGTTTGCTTGAAGATACAAAAGAGACTCCAACTATTTTTGATGTCTATCATGCAATGAAATCAAAAGTCGAGCGTGGCCAGACGAAATCGAACTATCACGATGCGTCACTGAACAAAATAGAAAATGTTGTGGAAGAGCTTGCACCATTTTTTAGCTGCAAAAAGTCCTTTCCAATCAAAAAGTTGCTTGAATTACCTTTGGTAATTGAAATTGATGATATTTCAATGCAATCGCAGAGGTTTTTCGTCGCCTTTTTCTTGCTCAATTTAATAGAGATGCAGAAAGCAGGAGACGTAAGGGGAAATCCTGCACTTGACGACAAATCGATTTTTGTTTTTATCGAGGAGGCGGCAACGCACTGGAACGCCCAGCTCGATTTTTCGGATCGAACCCAGGAGATGTCGTATGACATTCTACAAGAAATCCCATTGATTGCAAGAGACTTCAAAATCTGTCTCTTCTTCTCCTCACAAAGGCCTCTGAGCAAGAATGTGATGGCTAACGCACGCACAAAGATGCTCTCAAACTTGCCTGATGCTGAAGATGCCTGGTATCTGGGAAACTCCATAGGAGTAAAGCCAGAAATGTTCCAGAAACTTGGAACGGGAGAATTTCTGATAAAAACAGGAAAAACTGAGCCGTTCCTCATTAGGACGGAGAAGATTGAAAGACAGATCATCTCCAGCGCAAGAATTGAAGAATTGAAAAAGCCCTTTGCAGAGCACATCATGCTGAACTGCACACCACTGACAGAACAAATCACAATTGAAAAATCTGAAGATACTGCAAGACTGGACAACGATTCGAAAAAGTTTCTGATCAATGTTGCAAACTATCCATCGCTTACTGTAACACAACGATATGACGGACTGTCGTTGAAGGGCCGGTATGCTCAGGATCTCAAACAGTCGTTGATAGATCGTAAGATGATTGAAGAAATATTTCTTGCAATTGGCAGCTCCAAGCAATCAACGTATCTTGTTCCGACTCAGAAAGCAATCGACTACCTTGATTCTATCGGAGAATCAGCGCGATTCTACAAACACATCGGCAAGACATCAGCACTGCACCAGCTTATCCAGGCCATGCTTCTGGAATATTTTGATGGCAAGAACTGTGTGGTAAAAAATGATTATCAGGTAGGAGAGAAGTTCGTGGACGTTTACATCGAGTCTGACAAAAAAATTGCTTTTGAAGTAGCGGTGAATCCTGCCATCGAGGAAGAAAGAGTCTCGTCAGCTCTTAATTTCGTTGACGAATTCATCATCCTGGCAGCGGATCTGATGATCCTAAAAAGTATTGAAAACAGTCTGAAGTCACTGAAATCCGCAAAAATCAAGATCTTCCTCGTCTCTTTCTTCCTCGCCGGCCTGAAGAAAGGCACTCTGGGTATTATACCACAGAACACAACAGAACAGCAGAACAGTCAGAACAGGCAAAATTCAGCCTCACCCGAAGGAGAACAGCAATAGATTGGCTAGGATACGTGCACCTCCACCAATAGGATACAAAGGACCATTCAAAACTATGGAAGACGTTTACAAAGACTACAGAAACACGTTGATGAATAGAGGGCTGTACAGGCCATACTTTATACGAAGTGCCTATCAAGCATCACAAAAATACAAGCAGCACGCGGGCGAGCACAGTCCAGTAAGCGAGCCCGCGTGGAAACAACACCAAAGCGAAATCCAGCCGACCAAGACAACTGAAACAGAAATCAAGGCTGAAAAGAAAAACGAACAGCCGCCAAAAATCGAAACAACACAAGAAAAAGAAACTTCACAAAAAATAGAAAACAGAAACGAATCGAGCGAATCACAGAACGAACTATCATATGAAAAGTTAGGTCTGCCCTATGAAAAAATCATAGAGGGGCAGACTGATATCAGACAGAAAAACAGACCATCGCCATATTACGACAAAGCAGAGACGCGCTGGTGAAATTTTTTGAAATGCTCGCGCTGCCAACTTGACTTCGATTTTATACTTGAACAGCTGACGTCTTTGCAGCGACAACTGCTGAGGTTAGAAAACTCAGTTGACTCTGTATCGTCGCGACTGTCTGCCTCATCTCCTCGAACTGCTGAGTCCATGTCTTCTCCGCGGTCTGAAACTCCTGCTTCACCTGAGAAACTTCGGAAATCTGCAGAAGCGGAACAGCCCTGACGTAGTCCTGCAGAAGTTCGCTTTCGTTTGGTCTGTAGTAGGAATCGCTCACGCCAGTCGAGTGTCCCATCAGCCATTCCACGTTTATCGGTCTCATCATTTGCTCGGAGCGGGTCTTGAAGAACTTCCTCATGCCGTGTGCCGCCTGAAACTCGTGTCTCTTTTTCCCCTCTGCGAGCGGCTTTCTCAGTCCCTGCGAGTTGATGGCGCGCTCAATCAGCCGCTTTATGCCGAGGCTCTTGAGCCTCTTTGGAAACTTCGCGAGACCCTTGCCGTTGTCCTCCGTGTTCCACAGGTCGCGCATGACCCACGAGTCTTTCGTTATCTCCTCCCCGCTCTTCTCCCTGAAGTCCATCCACTGTTTCAAAGCGCGATATCCTTCTGGCGTTATGAAACTCATGTACTGTTCTTCGTCGCCGGCATAGACTGTCATCTTTGCCGCAACAACATTTCCGTTTTCTTCGACCGCCTGTATGTGTCCCCATTTCAGATAATCCCACGAGCCAAGACGGATTCCCGATGAGCACATCGCGTATACTATTGCCTTCATCCTTCTGTCAGGATATTCTGCGATTGCGCGAATCTCCTCCATTGTTGGCGCGCGGTCGTTTGCAAACCTTCTCCCTTTCGGCAGTCCGCGCGATATCCTCTTCCATCCAAGCGAAATGTCATTCATCTCGCAGAATAATTTGATTGGCTTGTAGTATCCCGGAAGCGTCGCCTCCGAAATCTCTTTTCGTTCCACCCTTTCCTTCTGGTATGCAAGGAACTTCATGACGGACGCAAAAGCCCAGTTGGAATTTTCTTTTGTCTTTGCAACAAACAGTTTTGACTTTTCCTCCAGCGTTCCCTCAAGTCCTATGAAATCGAAAAACATGAAGAGTTTCCTCTGGTACTTTCGTCTTGTCTCCTCGTTCCTGATTGCATACAGGAACATTCCAAGCGCTTCTGTTTCTGACAATTTCTTTCTCTCACTCTCTTTACGTCTGGGACCAATTTAAAGACCGATAAAGGAGCGGGCCCGATGGAGCCTGCCAGAACTGTTGTAGTGGGCACCGTCCCAATTTTTTATCTAAATTTAATTCTGTAAAATATGATGAGAGAAGTAATAGCGACTATTAGTATAGGTAATGCAGATGGAAACTCTGGAATTATCTGAGTACCAATTAATACTATATTTTTATCTCCTTGTAAAAATTGCATTGTTATTATTCTGTAATTATTATTTGATTGATCACTTTGTGGTTTGATTTCTGCATCATCAATTAAGATGATAAATGAATCATCTTGACTATTATTTGTCTTAGCATCGATCAAGGATCTTGGAATTTGGAGTGTAATGTAACCGTCCTTAGTAGAATTTAAGGAAACAATTAATGAAAGATTTAGAGGATCTATAGTCATATTTTTTACTGTTTCTCCATTGATAGTGTAGTTTACAATAAAGATTTGTTGGCTGTTAGGATCTTTTACATTGAAAGAATTACTTTAATAGTACCAATTTTTGATTCTAATAATCACTATTTTGATAGCTAACGCTCATTACATCTAGTTCTAAATATTGCCTTTAAGCAGAAGTATTGTAAGAATGGCTTAATAATGGAGAATCAATAAATTTTTAACAAATTGTACTCCACTCCGACTAGATCATTTGAATTACATGAGAAAGTAAAACTTTCAATTGTCATTCCTACATATAACGAATCAGAAAATATACTAAAACTCGTAGAGGCAATACATCGTAATATTCCAGATTATGTTTTTCCTGAAATAATAGTAGTAGATGATAACTCTCCTGATGGAACGAGCAAAATAGTTGATGATTACATAAGGAGTTTGGAAACATCAGAATCAAACCTACAGAACCAAAATAATAATTTGAAATTTTTAGTTAAAGTTGTTCACAGAGAAAATAAAAATGGCCTTATATCTGCCATCCTTGAGGGAATAAACTCTTCC
>JACQFM010000125.1 GCA_016200035.1 Nitrososphaerota archaeon | reverse complement strand
GTAAAGGTTGGATTACAAAATGAGAATGACGTAAAGCGTGCCTTTAATGACATGTACAAGAGACTCTCGAAGAAGAAGGGAGTCCAACTCAAAGGAATCTTGCTTGAGAAAATGGTTCCTCAGGGAGTTGAGCTTATTGTGGGTCTACAAAATGATTCACAGTTTGGACCAGTTATAATGGTTGGACTTGGAGGTGTCTTGACTGAAATATTCAGAGACGTTGCATTTAGAATGCTTCCTATTACGGTAGCGGACGCAAAATCAATGCTTCAGGAGCTAAAGGGTGCAAAGATACTGCAAGGTTACAGAGGAACAAAGCCCATTGATCTTAACATGCTTGCAAAGGCATTAGTACAGATTGGAAAGCTTGGCGTAGATAATGCTGGCTTTTTTGACAGCATTGACTTTAATCCAATTGTTGTTTATCCCAAATCTTACTACGTAGTAGATGCCAAGATTCTTCTAAGAAAGGAATTCAAAAAGGATGCCATTTCAAAAGCACAACCAAACGCCGAGTTCATGGAGAAGTTCTTCACTCCACAATCAGTTGCACTTGTAGGAGCTTCTTCGACTCCAGGAAAGATTGGAAACTCGGTTCTAGACAGTATCGCAAAGCATGACTACAAAGGAAAGGTTTATCCAATAAATCCTAAGGCTGAAGAGATTTTAGGCATCAAGTGTTATCCTTCTTTAGAATCAATTCAGGATCCGATTGATTTGGTTGTGGTTTGCGTTGACCTATCAGTTACTCCTCCAATTCTTGAGACGTGCGCAAAAAAGGGTATTCATAATGTAGTAATCGTATCAGGAGGAGGAAAGGAGCTTGGCGGAGAAAGAGCGGCCTTTGAAGCTGAAATAAAGCGTCTTTCTGAACAACACAAGATAAGGATAATCGGACCAAACTGCATAGGGATGTTTAACGCAGCAAATAGACTAGACTGCGCATTTCAAGGACAGGCTAGGATGGTAAGAGCAAGGCTTGGCGATGTAGCATTTTTGTCACAGAGCGGAACAATGGGTATAAGCTTTTTAGAAACGGCCGATTCATTTGGTCTTTCAAAGATGGTAAGCTATGGAAACAGATCAGATGTAGATGAAGCTGACATGATCTGGTACTTGGCTGATGATCCACAGACAAAAGTAATCACACTTTATGTTGAAGGGTTTGGAGATGGTCGTAAGTTTATTGAAACCGCAAAGAGGGTCATGGCAGAAAAACACAAACCCGTTGTCATATGGAAGAGTGGAAGGAGTGAAGCTGGAGCAAAGCAAGCCGCATCACATACTGGCTCATTAGGTGGATCAAATGCAATTATCATGGGTGCGTTTAAGCAAGCTGGAATTATTTCTGTCGATAGCTACCAAGAACTAGCAGGTGTAGTAAAAGCACTTTCATGGCAACTAGCTGCAAAAGGTAATACAGCTGGACTAGTTAGCAACGGAGCTGGTCCAATCATCGGTGCAATTGATCATTTCGAAAGACTTGGATTACAAGTTGCAAAGGTTTCAGAATCTACACTAAAAGATATGAAATCACATTATCCACCTACCTATGTTGTGGGAAATGGCAATCCTGTTGATGTGACAGGCGGAGCAAATGCAGATGACTATAGATATGCGATTCAAAAATTCATGGAAGATCCTAATGTAGATATCATAATGCCATGGTTTGTCTTTCAAGATGATCCTCTTGAAGAGACAATCATAGATTATCTTGCAGAATTCTCAAGGATGAATAAGAAACCAGTTCTTGTAGGTGGAAACGGAGGACCTTACACACAAAGAGTATCGACGCTGATAGAGAAAAACAAGGTTCCAGTTTACGATGACCTTAGAACATGGGTTGCAGCTGCAGCTGCTTTGCGTCAGTGGGGAAAACACCTTGATGGCAGACAAGGTTTAAGTTCTTCATAAATTGGAGATTTTGCATGTCGCTAGTTAATATATCAAAATCCGAAGGGATTTGTGTCGTAAAGATAAATCGCCCAGACAAATACAACGCGATGAATATTGAAGTGGCAAAAGAATTGATCACAGTTTTCAACGAGATTGATAAGGATGATGCAGTCAAGGTGGTAATACTTACAGGCGAAGGAGACAAAGCATTTTCAGCCGGAGCTGACATTGCTTACATGTCTACTATCTCCCCAATAGAATCAGAAACATACGCAAAGCTTGGCCATCTTCTAACCTCCACAGTCGAGAATTGTACAAAGCCAACAATTGCTGCAGTTAACGGCTTTGCGCTCGGTGGAGGATGTGAGCTTGCTCTTGCGTGTGATATTAGAATTGCCGCAGATACAGCAAAGATGGGCCAGCCCGAAGTAACAATAGGAGTTTGTCCAGGCTGGGGAGGAACACAAAGGTTGCAAAGAATTGCCGGAATATCAAAAGCAAAAGAATTGATCTTCACAGGCAGACAGGTAAAAGCTGACGAGGCAAAGTCCATTGGATTGGTAAATCAAGTTGTAGAGCTACCAAAATTGATGGATGAGGCTATGAATATGGCAAAGATGATCGCCCAGAATTCCGCGATGGCTGTCCGCATGTCCAAGATTGCAATAAACAAAGGAAGAAACTCCGACATTGACACTGGACTTGCTTTGGAGCTATACACATGGGGATTATGCTTTACCCATCCTGATAGAGCTGAGAGAATGACTGCCTTCGTAAACAAGTCAAAAAAATAGCGATTTTACCTCTTCTATGAATTCCTAATATGTCGTGTATGAAAAGATTATTATAATTTGACGGACGAATGAAAACCATAATGAGCAATACACAGACTTCAAAACTACTAACCATTACGTCAAAGGCTGCAGAAAAGGTGCTTGCCTTCATGAAGGAAGAGGCAGAAAAGCCAGAGTATCTACGAATATACGTTCAGGGCGGTGGGTGTTCTGGTCTTTCATATGGTATGAGTTTTGAGCAAAAAAAGGAAGATGACGACATCTTAATTGAGGAAAATGGAGTAAAGGTCCTAGTAGATAGCTATAGCCAAGATTATCTAAAAGGAGCAAACGTGGACTATATCGAAAGTCTGATGGGAGCTGGATTTAAAATCAACAATCCAAACGTTACAAAGAGCTGCTCTTGTGGAAGCTCCTTTAGTACTTCCTAGATTTAGTATATCATTTCATCTTTTATTTTTCTAAAAAGTAGTGAAGGAGAGGATCTTATCTTTTAGGTTTTTCCTTCAAGCTTAAGGCCAGAGACCTCTAGCTTCAAATGATTCTAACACGCGTTTTACTGCAAGGATCATGCTAGCCGTACGCATGTTCACTTTGTGCTTCTTTGACAAGGCGTAGGTGTCATTGAAACCACGCACTATATGTTCTTCCATTTTTTTGGCCACCTCATCAAAAGTCCAGTAGTATCTCTGCAGGTTCTGCACCCACTCTAGATATGATATACACACTCCGCCAGAGTTTGCCAGAATATCTGGGATTATCATTATTCCCTTCTTGTATAAAATCTGGTCTGCCTCCGGCGTTGTTGGTCCGTTTGCAGCTTCTGCTATAATCTTGCATTTGATCTTTTTTGCAATTTCTGGTGTAATCTGGTTTTCAAGGGCGGCTGGGATTAACATATCACAAGGTGTTGTCAGAAGCTGTTCTGTCGAGATCTTCTTGCTTCCTGGATAACCAACAACACTACCAGTTTTGTTTTTGTATTGGATAACTTTCTTAGAATCCAGTCCTTTTCGATTTATTATCGAACCTTTTGAATCACTTACTGCAATAACTCTTGCACCCATCTTTTCTAGATATTCAGCAGAAAAAGTCCCTGCATTACCAAATCCTTGAATTACGACGTCACCATAATGCTTCAATCCAATTTTTTTGGCTGCCTCTCTTACACAATACGCAACACCAAGTCCAGTCGCAACATTTCTAGCTAGAGAACCACCAACCGAAAGGGGCTTGCCTGTTATAACAGCAGGTTCACCTTGTCCGTGTAAAGTACTATAAACATCCATTATCTGTGCCATTTCTTTTCCAGTAGTGTATACATCAGGAGCTGGAACATCCTTGTATGGACCTATGATTTCAGAAATCGCATAAGCATATCTTCTTGTTAATCGTTCCTTCTCTCCATCAGAGAGTTTTTTTGGGTCACAAATGATTCCTCCTTTACCTCCGCCAAACGGAACATCTACTATTGCACACTTCCAAGTCATCCACATCGATAATGCTTTTACTTCTTCTATTGTAACGTCAGGATGATATCTTATTCCACCCTTATGTGG
>JACQFM010000114.1 GCA_016200035.1 Nitrososphaerota archaeon | reverse complement strand
TTGAAGAGATCAAAAAACAAATAGGTCTAATCTGAAGCCAAAAAAAAAGGCTTGCAGAGTTAGCTTTCGTAGATCATCAGTTCTTTTTCTTCTAGAAGGGTGTGCAAGTTGTGTACTGCCCTATATACTTCGGACTCTTTTTTTGCACCTGTACAGACTAGTTTTCCAGATGCAAAAAGCAAGATAACTGTCTTTGGATCAAGCATCCTGTGTATTAACCCAGGGAATTGTTCTGGCTCGTACATACTTCTTGGTAGATTTCTGGCTGCTTGTTCTAGGTGGATCTTTCCTCCTAGACTTGCTGATGCAACAATGTTTTGGATTACAATGACTGCGTCCTTTTTTATTTTGATACCACCTTTTCGAAGTTTCTGCACTACACTCCTTACTGCTTTAATGGCTTGTTCCTCAGATTTTGCTCCTGTGCAAACCATTTTGCCGGAACTAAAGATCAGCGTTGCAGTCTTTGGAGATTTTAGTCTGAAGACTAGACCCGGAAATTGATCAGGATGATATTCTACGTCAGGGAAGGTTTGTGTGATGACATTAAGATCAATTTTTTGATCTACCGAAGCTGAGGCCACAACATTTTCTATACTGACTATTGGCTTTGTTTGAGGCATGTCTGGTTCCTTATATAGTGGCTTTATATATACTCTGTAAAGTTTTGCTAGTGTACTGCCCGTGTCAAATTTCTCGAATCCTCTCTCATGGGAAAAAATCGTAGGCAGCTCAGACAAATGCCTTCACATCATGTTTCAGATATAACTCTGATTCTTCATTGCGGCCCAATTAAAATCGGTAACTGCTTACTTTAAAACTAGTGGCATGGAAAGCCGGCCGCATGCCTTAGATCATGCGTGAACTCGTGAAGATACATATCAGCGTAGGCCTTTTCGCCAAAGACTATGCTAAAAATCTGACCCTGATCAAATCCAATAGAAAATACCCCAAGACCAGTAATTGCCAAAAGTATTGCGACAGCAATTAAAGGAACACCAGTTTTGTATTTTGCAATTTGGTGTGTCCTGGTCATCGAAATTTGTGACAAGTCTACGTTATATAAGGTTTAATCAATAATTGATCGCATTGATCTTTGTCGGCTTTCTTGCCGATCTAAATCAAACTCTTTATGTTAAACTAGGTCCATTAAATCAGAACAGAAATTTCTACGATCTTAGTAAAACAGGGTGGGCCCAAAGGGCTTCGATCCCTTGGCTCACCGGTTATGAGCCGGTTACTCTACCAAGCTGAGTTATGGGCCCTAAGAACAAACAGGTTTGTTGGCTGTATAAAATAGTATAGAGCTTAGCAATAAGCTTCATAGCAACTGTCAAGCAAAAGATTCTGTGCAGAAACAGATTTGCTTGCTATCTTGAATAATTCCTCCTCCCTTTCTTGTGGAATCTTTTCAAGAATTCTTCTCCAAGTTGCAGCATGTCTTATGTCAGCTTCACTGTGCAGTCTAAAGTATTCGATTGCCTCATCTGATGAAATGTTATAAAATTTCCTAAGGCCGTCTATTTTTGACAGACTAATCTTTGGTATTTCTTGTTCTAATGCGTACATGGCTGAAGCACCGCCTTCAAACGTGTCCATCAATGATGAGAGAGTTGCGACGGCTTGCCTAGTCTTTTCAAGACCAACATAGTCTTCAATCTCTGCTTGTGAGACGCCCACGGCGCTAGCAAATTTCATCCAAGGTTTGATGTGTTCGGCTTCTTCACTCTGGTTTGCGTCTATTTCGTTTCTGAAATTGGTAGGGCTTCTTTCCCGTATTGCTCCAACAAAAGAAGGAACTGCTTTTACCAGCTGAAAGTATTCCCTTGAATATCCATTAAGAGAATCTAAGCTTAATTTTCCTTCAGACCACATCACATAGAATTTGTGTTTTAACAAACTTTGACTCTCAATTAGATCATCTATCATTTTAACAAGTGAGTTCATGCGATTTATGAAATTCAGCCAATAAAAAAATCTTTTGAATCACTTCAAAAGGATTTTATGGACAAAAAACAGGATGCAGTTCGGGCTCCAGTGGTGTAGACCGGTCAAGCATATCGGCCTTTCAAGCCGGGGATCCCGGGTTCAAATTCTTTATGATGAAAATCCCGGCTGGAGCACTACAAAAGCATTAATAATGTTACACAGCTTTATCTCGCAGTGCACGTTTGTGGATAGGAAAAATTTCGAGATAAATCCTCTTTTAAAAGACTACAAACATTATCTTGATAAAATAAATTCTGCACTACAGCGTGAGCTTGAGCTTTATTCTGCATCAGAATTTGTTGAACCACTACAATACGCATTAGATGGCGGAAAAAGGATAAGACCGCTCATATTGTTGTTGTCTGCTGAGAGCATAGGCAATTGTGATGAGAACGCTTATGCTGCGGCATGTGCTGTCGAATTACTTCATACCGAGTCAGTAGTACATGATGATATTATCGATAACGAAACTTTGAGGAGAAGAAAAGATCCTTTTCATATAAAATATGGTTATAATACAAGCATACTTACTGGAGATTTTGTCCTAGGTTTAATTCTCAACATATCTTCAAGGCTTGATAATCCAAGAATAGCAACAGAGCTTGCAACAACAGCCATGATGATGAGCGATGGTGAGATGATCGAAACTAGATTGGAGTCAAGTGAGGATGTGACTTTTGATGATTACCTAAAAGTGATAGAGTACAAAACAGCCACTGCCTTTGAAGCAGCATCAAAGATAGGTGCGATATTAGGAGGAGGAACAGAAGATCAGATACTAGCACTTGCCGAATATGGTAAGAACGTAGGAATAGCTTACCAGATTCATGATGACTTGCAGGATTGGAATAACGAAGACAAATTATTCAATGTTCTAATAAAAAAGAGCTCGGATCCACGTGATGTCTTCAACCATATGGATTATCTGTTAAAGGACTATTCTTTAAAATCAAAGTCTGGATTACGAAAGATAAAGGAAACTCCTGCTAAATCGCATTTGGAAAATCTCCTTGATCTTACTATGTTTAAGGCGTAGTTGAAAGAGCAGCAAGATTAGGAACTGCAGAATGTGCAAATTGGATTATCGGATCTGGATACACTCCTATTCCTACCATAAATATGATTGAAAATATCATTACTGCGACTACTGATCTTGGTTCTTTTACTCTCTTGTCTGATTCTCCTTCCTCAAAGTACATCTTTCTGATAATCCAACCATAGTATGCAAGCGAAAGAGCGCTGTTTAGAACTCCTGCTATAGCAAGATATGGAGCCCATGCTACCACAGATCCTGCATCTATTGCAGCTCCAAATAACATCAACTTACTCCAAAATCCATTAAGTGGTGGAACTCCAGCTAATGCAAGAAGTGATACCACCATTCCCAGTGATGTTATTGGCATTCTCTTTCCCAATCCACGTATCTTATCAAGATGTGAAACAGCCAAAGTTGAGATTATTCCGGCTGCTGCTATGAAGGCAGCTCCCTTCATCACTGCGTGATTTAGTATATGGAATAATGATGCTTGTATTCCAATCTGTGAGAATGGAGCGATGCTTAGACCTATGAGTATGTATCCAGCTTGTCCGATGCTTGAGTACGCAAGCATTCTAGTAAGATTCTTTTGCATTATTGCAGCCAAGTTTCCGATGGTCATTGTCATTATAGCAACAATTCCAAGGGCCAGTGTCCACTCTACATGCAACGCCATTGTTCCCATTACAATCACTCGCAAAGCTGCTGCAAAACCCGCCTTTTTTGTACCAGCAGCTAAAAGTGCAGAGATTGTAGGTGGTGCTCCTTCATATGCGTCAGGGAGCCACATGTGGAATGGTACAAGACCCATCTTGAATCCAAAACCAGCAATAAACAAGCCAACTGCAAGAAGAGCCAGCGGCATCATGTCTGGCCCCAGTTTTGAGAATCCAGAAATAACATCAGCTATGTTAGTTGAACCAGTTAATCCATAGGCGATTGAAATTCCGTAAATTATAATTGCCGATGATAAGGCTCCAAACAAAAAGTACTTTAGTGCAGCCTCGTTTGAAGATGGATCCTTTTTCATTATTCCAGCTAAAACATAAGTTGGAATGCTCATAAGCTCCCAAGCAACCAGAAGCATTACCAAGTCTGTTGAGTAAGCAATAAGCACCATTCCAACAGAAGCAAGTAAGAT
>JACQFM010000022.1 GCA_016200035.1 Nitrososphaerota archaeon | reverse complement strand
GGAGCCCAACAATATTTTTCAATAAAACCAGATCTGACAACACTTGGAAAGGCACTTGGAAATGGCTTTGTTATTGCAGCGGTAGGCGGAAAAGCAGAGGTAATGAACATGTTATCTCCTGAAGGCAAGGTGTATCAAGCAAGCACCTATGCTGGCAATCCAGTTTCAGTCAGGGCAGCAATTGAATCTGTCAAAACAATAAACAGACACAAAAACAAATTATACCCAAAACTTGAGATATCCTGCGCCATTCTAGCCAGAGCAATAAGGGATTTAGCAACAGATCTAGAAATCCCACATCAGGTTAATTTCATCAGTTCAATGTTTCAGATCTTTTTTGCCGATAAACCCGTGACAGATTATCTCTCTGCTAAAAAGGCTGACGCTAAGAAATTCAGAAAACTTTTTGCATCGCTTTTAAAAAATGGTGTCTTTGTAGCACCATCACAATTTGAGACTGTATTTTTTTCAGACTCACATACTCTTGATGACCTGCACAAGACTATTGAGGCATTTGCAAAGTCCCTAAAGGCGGTGAAAGGTTGAAGTACAAGATAGGTACTCGTGGTAGTCTCCTCTCGGTAGCTCAGACAAATTGGGTTATTATAGAGCTGAAAAAAAAATCCCCCGAAACAGAATTTGAGATAATTACCATAAAGACAAAAGGCGATACTGATGCAAGTCCGCTTTTCTCTATAAATCAAAAAGGAATTTTTGAAAAGGAGATAGATCGTGCTGTCATACAAAGAAAAGTGGACTTTGCAGTTCATAGTATGAAAGATGTCCCAACGGAGCTGCCCGACGAACTTGTCTTGGCATCCATACCAAAACGAGAGGCTGCAAATGATGTTTTTATTTCAAGGGATGGCTCTACTCTTGAAAAAATAAAGAAAGGGGCAACAGTTGGTACTAGCAGTCTACGAAGGGCAGTTGAGCTAAAGAAAATCAGGCCAGATCTTAATATCATACCAATCCGTGGAAACATAGAATCAAGAATTAGAAAGATAGGCGACGGAAAATTTGACGCTGTGGTTCTTGCTCAAGCAGGAATTTTAAGACTTGGGCTTGATGTAAAATTCGAGAAGCTATCTCCAGAAGACTTTCCTCCTTCTCCTGGCCAAGGTGCCATTGCAATAATAGCAAGAAAGGATAGCACTACGCTCATAGAACTTCTCAAAAAAATCGAGGACTATGAATCTAGATGCGCTATAGAAGCAGAAAGAGCACTTTCTATATTTGTGGATTCGGGATGCAGATTTCCCGTCGGTGCACTAGCACAAACAAAGGATGGTAAACTTACACTGAGAGTTAGAGTCTATTCTGTTGATGGTAATAAATCAATTAATGTGGAAAAGACAGGACACTCATCACTTGCAGTCGATCTTGGAAAACAAGTTGCTGATGAGCTTGCTAAAAAAGGAGTTGCGAATCTTGCAAAAAACTGGAGAGAAAAGGTAGAGGAATGGAATAAAAAATGACAGGCAAAGTTTACCTAGTTGGAGGAGGTCCGGGAGATCCAAAACTCATCACATTAAAGGCCATCGAAACCATCAAAAAAGCAGATGTTGTTCTTTATGACAGATTGATAGGAAAAGGAATCGTTGATATGATTCCAAAATCTGCCAAAAAGATTTACGTGGGACGTGACGTCGGTGATGATTATCACCATCAAAACTATACCAATTCTTTGATGCTAAAGCTGGCAAAGACGAAAAAATACATTGTCAGACTCAAAGGAGGAGATCCTTTTATCTTCGGTCGAGGTGGCGAGGAAGCAGAATTTTTAAAAAAACACAATATCAAATTTGAAATAATTCCAGGCATAACATCGGGAATTGGTTCAGCAGAATATTCTGGGATTCCACTTACACACAGAGATTATGCATCATCAGTTGCTTTTGTGACCGGTCACGAGGATCTTAAAAAGAAAAAAGAATCCGTCAAGTGGAGAAAACTTGCTAAATCAGTAGACACAATAGTGATAATGATGGGGCTTTCAAGATTAGAAGCAATCTGCAAAGAATTGATGGCCGGAGGACTTGACAAGCAAACTCCTGTGGCTGTGATACAAAATGGAACCACTTCAAAGCACAGAATGGTAAAAGGAAACCTTTCCAACATATCAAAAAAAGTACGTGACTCAAAGATTGCTCCACCATCCATAATCATAATAGGTAGGGTAGTGGATTTATCAAAAAAAATAGGCTGGCGAAAATGATAGCAGGAAAAACGATAGCAATTACTCGTTCTAAGGACGATTCTCAGGAATTCATCCAGTTAATAACAGACTCAAAGGCAAAGGCAATCGCTCTTCCAACTATAGAACTAATTAGCAAAGGCGAAAAGATAGTGGATGAATTTTTAAATGCGGTAAAGAAGGAAGACCCTGACTTTGTTGTCTTTATGAGCTCAAAAGCTGTAAAGCTTCTTTTTGATATCGCAAGAAAGGTTTCAAAATATGAAAAGCTTCAACTTGCTGTTGCTAATACAACAGTTATTGCGGTAGGGCCAAAGACAAAGGCAGCACTAGAGGCTGAGGGAATTAGAGTGGCTCACATGCCACAAAGATATTCTTCTGTAGGAGTAGGCGAGGTCTTAACAAGACTAAATCCAGAAGGAAAAAAGGTCATAGTACCAAGGAGTGGCGCTTCGACTCCATTTCTGGCTCAGTTGCTGGGAAAAATTGGATTGGATGTTAAAGAGATCTATCTTTATGATGTTTGCTCCTTTAGGGATACATCCCAATGGAATGAATTCAGAAGATTATTTGCAAACAATAAGGTAGACGGAATAATTTTCACAAGTGCGTCATCAGTTTCAGCATTTTTTGAGATAATGCTAAAAGATTCTAACAAAAAAACTCTTTTGCAAAATCTAGCAAAATCTAAAATCGTTGCAATCGGTCCATTTACAGCAGAGGAGCTGAAAAAATTTGGAGTCGAGCCACTTGTTTCAGATGTTCATACTGTTTCAGGAGCTTTTCAGACAATCAAAAATTGTTTTAGCAAATGAAAAATAATTTTTCGTTAGCTGAACCTAAGAGTTTTCTGTCAAACAAAATTAATTCTGTTAGATTTATCAAAAAATTAGCTTGGACTATTTAGCTTGACCTACTCCGCTGTACAACTAGTATGAGTTGTAGAAGATATTTATAATATAACGGGGTTATGTTGTGCGTATGGCAACTGACATCAATATGGATTATAGTAAATATGATTTCAAGGACTCGACTGAGATGTATGTTTATCTCAGTAAAAAGGGTCTCTCACGTGGTACAGTAGAAGAAATCAGCAAACTGAAGGGAGAGCCAAAATGGATGCTTGACTTTAGGCTGAGATCTTATGATATTTTTATGAAAAAGCCGATGCCAAACTGGGGTGGCGATCTGAGCAAGATTGACTTTAACAACATTTACTATTATGCAAAAGCTTCAGAAAAGACAGAAAAGAGCTGGGACGAAGTACCCGCTGATGTAAAAAAGACATTTGACAAGCTTGGTATTCCGGAAGCAGAAAAAAAGTTTCTTGCTGGAGTAGGTGCACAATATGAATCAGAAGTGGTTTATCATAATCTTAGAGAAGACCTAGCAAAGAAGGGTGTAGTATTTCTTGACACTGATACAGCTCTTAAGGAGCAGCCCGAGATCTTTAAAAAATATTTTGGCAAGATAATCCCGCCTGAAGACAACAAGTTTGCAGCATTAAACAGCGCAGTATGGAGTGGCGGTTCTTTCATCTATATTCCAAAAGGTGTCAAGGTAGATCTTCCTTTGCAAGCCTACTTTAGAATCAATGCTGAAAACATAGGCCAATTTGAAAGAACCCTGATAATTGCAGACGAAGGATCAGAAGTACACTATATCGAGGGATGCACAGCACCAGTGTACTCTTCAGAATCTCTTCACTCTGCGGTTGTCGAGTTGATTGCTCTTAAAGGTGCAAGGCTAAGATATACAACAATTCAGAATTGGAGTAACGATGTTTACAATCTGGTCACAAAAAGAGCCTATGCTTATGAAGATGCCAGAGTGGAATGGATAGATGGTAACATTGGTAGTAAACTAACAATGAAGTATCCAGGAATCTACTTGCTTGGACAGCGAGCACATGGCGAAACACTTTCTGTAGCTTTTGCAGGAAAGAATCAGCACCAGGATACTGGTGCAAAGATGGTACACCTTGCTCCAAATACTACATCAAGAATAACATCAAAATCCGTGAGTAAGGCTAACGGAAGAACGACCTATAGAGGACTATTACATGTAGCAAAGGGCGCTACAAACGTCAAGGCAACGGTAAGATGTGACGCACTGCTTTTAGACGACATCTCAAAGACTGATACTTATCCATACATAGAGATCAACCAAGAAGATGCTACAGTTACACACGAGGCAACAGTTGGCAAGATAGGCGACGAGCAGATCTTTTACCTTATGAGCAGAGGATTCTCCGAGGAGGAAGCACTCACCCTTATTGTAAACGGATTCATTGAACCGTTTACCAAAGAGCTCCCCATGGAGTATGCCGTTGAGCTCAACAGACTAGTAAAAATGGAAATGGATGGCTCAGTCGGTTAGACTGACTTCCATCCTTAACATGGCATGGCCTCTCTAGTCCTATCGTCACTTGGTTCAAGTTATATAGACGAAATCTCCTCCTCCAACAACGAACCCTCGTGGTTAAAAGATTACAGAAAAAATTCTTTTTCCATATATCGTGAGATGCCACCAGAAGTCTCTCCACTTTACAACAAATACACTGACGCAAACAAAATGGACCCGGATCAAGTATCATTTTCACTAGGTTCTGATAACACTGTCCCTGATTTTGTGAAGGAAAGAATGAGAGAGATTGCAGACAATATTAGTATAGTACAATTGGGTACAAACATTCACCAGATAAATCTGCCTTCCGAGCTCAAATCAAAGGGTCTTGTAGTCTGTACAATTCAAGATGCTATAAAAAATCATGCTAGCACAATAAAAAAATCTCTTGAACTTGCTGATCCAAAAAAAGACAAGTACATAGCTCTAAATAATGCCTTTTTCAATTCTGGATTTTTTATTTACATTCCAAGAAGTCTAGTATTGGAAAAACCCATACATCTGATTTCCTCACTTTCTCTTGACGGAACTTCGACTATCTCACGTAACATAGTGGTAGCAGATGATAATAGTAAGGCTACTATTGTACAGGAACTTTATGCTCCAAATAATACCAAACAGCAAGCCTACCTTGAGCTACTCGATGTAAACGTAGGACAGAATGCAGAAGTTGACATGGTAACACTTCAGGCAATGGACCAAAACGCAATCAACTTTTCCACAAGGACGGGAAGAATTTCACGAGATGGGAGGATGAATTGGTATCTTGGACTATTTGGCGCACTGCTATCGCGATATAAGGTTGAAAATTATCTAAACGGAACTGGTGCAAATGCAAATGACACGGAGGTAGTTTTTGGAAACAAAAATCAATCCTTTGATTTGACATCTAACCTGATTCATCAGGCCCAATCAACAACAGGGCGAGTTCTTGAAAAATCTGTCTTAAAGGACACTTCAAAATCTCTTTTCAAAGGGATGATAAGAATAGAGGAAAACGCTCATCACGCTGAAGCCTATCTGGCAGGACATTCAATTTTACTTGATAAAGGAGCCAAGTCAGACTCTATACCAGGACTCGAAATATTTACAAATGATGTAAAAGCAACACATTCGGCTTCCGTAGCACAGCTTGACGAAGAACAGATGTTTTACCTTGCTTCCAGATGTCTAGACAAAGCAGATGCTCAAAGAATCATAGTTGAAGGATTTTTAGAGCCACTTTCAAGGAAGATGTCTTATCAGATTCGTGCATGGGTAAGCTATCTAATAGATTGCAAGTGGATGGGAAGAGACCTCACCATCAAAACAGACGAGCAGTTAAAGGCAATACTTGAGGTCGAAGAAGTAAGATATCGTGAGACTGACATTTTTGAAAGCCATTACAAGTACAGGTGAGAAAGTTTTGGCAGATTGGGTAAAGGCATGCAGTAAAAATAAACTTGGAAAAGGTGAGATGTTCTCCTTTGATTACAATGAAAAAAAGATTCTTCTAGCAAACCTAAACGGAAAAATACACGCAACCGACAGAATTTGTACTCACGCAGATGCTGATCTCTCAACAGGTTTTTTGGGAGATGATGGAGTAACCTGTCCATTACACCTCTCAGTTTTCAATCTTGAGACTGGCATGCCTCAAAATGGTCCTGCCGAAAAACCGCTTAAAACATACAATATTAAAATAGAACAGAATGAGATCTATGTTGAGGTAGGATAAATATTGCAGGCCAGTGCACTAAATATTGAAAATATTAGAAGCGATTTTCCAATACTCCAACGAAAGGTTCACACCAACAAGCCTTTGATATATTTTGATAACGCCGCAACAACACAAAAACCAATCCAGGTAATAGATGCTATAAGAAACTACTATCTTAATTATAATTCTAACATACATAGAGCAGTACACCAGCTTGCTGTAGAAGCTACTGC
>JACQFM010000115.1 GCA_016200035.1 Nitrososphaerota archaeon | reverse complement strand
GAAAGAGCCGTGTTACCAAGGAAAAAGTATGTGAAAACAAAATTGAGTGTTATTGCGATTGCTGCAGAGACATAAAACGCACGGTTCAGTGGCTTCATAACTTCTGTAATCTTTTTTGATCCGATTGTTGCAGCTCCTATGATAGAAGCAATCAAACCTGATGCTCCAATCAACATTGGATAAAGAAGATTTTGTGGCGTGCCAATGAGGGCAGCAAGTAATAGCGAAGCAAGCATAGTTACTATGTAGGATTCGTATATGTCAGAACCCATACCGGCAGCATCACCAACATTATCACCTACATTGTCTGCAATTGTTGCTGGGTTTCGGGGATCATCTTCTGGTATGTTTGCCTCCACTTTGCCCACAAGATCAGCACCCATATCTGCGGCCTTTGTAAAAATTCCACCGCCTACTCTGATAAACAAGGCAATTAGGCTTGCCCCTATACCTACCCCTGCAATAGTTATGGGATTGGGAAATGCAAAGTAGAGTAATGTAATTGCTAAGAGAGCCATTGCTGGTACGGCAAGACCAACTGTAGCACCTCCCCTAAAGGCAAGCGCAAATGTACGACCAAGCCCCTGTCCTGAAGCATTAGCTGCGCGAACTGCGGCCTTTACGGTTATTTTAAGCGAGATCAAACCTGCAATAGCAGAAAGGCCAGCGCCTACTGCAAAAGCTATTCCATTAGAAAATCCGATGGCAGCACCAATTATTACAGAAAGCCCTATTGCAATCGGGATGACTATCTTCATCTCTCTTTTCAAAAATGCCATCGCACCTTCTTTGACGGCATTTGAGATGTCGAGCATCTGTTGAGTTCCGGCCTTTTGTTTGGAAACCCATGCGGCAAAACCTACTGCAACAACAAAAGAAGCAATTGCGGCGCCTACAGGTAGAATCTCTTGTAGCGTCATTTGCTAGTTTTGCCTATTTGTGGTAAATATAAATCAATTCTGAGTGATCTTTTTTCTTCTCTTGTATGGTACAAATGTTTTTCCAGCAAGGCCTTGCCTGACAAGCTTGTTGAATCTCTTTCCGTGACTCAAGTATGGAAACCTCAGATGAATTAGTTCATGTACTATTGTGTTTTGAAGAGTCTTTTCATCTGGCATCTTTCTCACGTTTAAGAAAATCATGTTATGTTGCATATATGAAACTCCAAGATACTTGTATGCTGAAGTTCTTCGACCTTCTGTCATTTCTCTTGGCATCTCAAGAACCTCTCTTGTGGTAAGAAGCACTTTTGGTTCTTCTATTCCAAACCTATTTGAGTAAATTCCTGATGTTTCCAGTATTTTGAACCGTAGATCAAAATCAAGCTTCACAACAGTTTGAGCTTACAAGAACCGTTTAATTGCAAGTGTCAATTCAGATTGTAGGGATTGTTCATTTTTTCAATTATAACAAAAATTGTTATTTAGGGTCAGATCTTGTGTAGCTTAATCATAAATCATACAGCCACCGTGTCATCATACCCCAACTAACTCATAGAATCCATAATTGACTGTGCCTTATTTCTTATTTCTTGAGTAACATTAACTACTACAAGTCCCTCATTTGGCTGACCATATAAAACCACTGAGTTTTCTGGAGCAAAAACGCAGACTGGCAGAACAAGTAGGTCTTCTTCACCTAAAACGGTGATTCTTATGGGTGGGAGAGACCTGAATGCTTTTTTTATAATATCAATACTCTCGTCTGATATTTCTGCAGCAGGGTTTTTGCATGAAAGAGCAGTTTTAACAACGGAGGATGGGATCTCTCTTTTTGATCTTTTTTCTAATCCATCAACTATTTGTAGTGAAGGAGTAACACCAAATCTGAGCATTTTTTCTGTTGTTGCATCACCAACACAAATTACAAATGACTTAGGCGAAATATTTTTGAGAATGTTTTCCTTTGTAGTTTGTGATTCCTTTATCAATACGCCAAGTGGTTTTTTTAGCTGATCTCTTAATCTGTCGGGAAGATGCACAACCTATCTTTGTTTTATGCTATTTTTGCGTAGCTACCTCAGCGTTCATCTCTTCTTGCAGCTGGATAGCAAGCATGCTACATCGCGCAGCGACATTTTTTGCTGCAGAAGTAAATGCCAAGGCATGAGGTGAGCTAGGATCGGTTACTAAAACTGGCCTGCCTGTGTCAGAGCCCTCCATGATTCCTGGGTTTAATGGAATCTCTCCAAGAAAAGGCAGATTGTATTTTTCGCTCATTCTTCTTGCGCCACCCTCCCCAAAGATGTGATGTTCTTTTCCACAATCTGTGCATCTGAAGAAGCTCATGTTCTCTATCACTCCAAGGATTGGAATGTTTAGCTTTTGGAACATTCCAAATGCCTTTACCGCAACGTTACTTGCTACCTCCTGAGGTGTTGTAACTACCAAGATGCCAGTAATTGGTATGGTTTGAGCAAGTGTGAGAGGTATATCGCCTGTACCAGGTGGTAGGTCTACTATAAGATAATCAAGATCAGTCCAGTTTGTATCTACAAGAAATTGCTTTACAATTCCGGAAATTATTGGTCCTCTATATATTGCAGCCTGATGTTCTTGGTCTGCAAAGAACCCAAATGAAACAACCTTTAGTCCATGTGATTCTGCTGGCTGAAGCTTGTTGTTCTCTACCTCCATCGCAACCTTTCCCATTCCAAGCATCAGGGGGACACTTGGGCCATAAATGTCGGCATCTAGTAAGCCGACCTTGGCACCAGTCTTAGCTAAAGCCAAGGCAAGATTAACAGAAACAGTAGTCTTTCCTACGCCACCCTTTCCACTTGCAACACCTATGATGTTTTTTACAGTCGGCATCATCTGATCCATACTTAGTGCACGGCCCTCCATCACCTTGGCAGTAACTTTCATGTCAAACTTTGAAATGCTAGGAATTGTTGCGACGGCCTTTCTAACATCCTGCTCTATCTGATCATTGAAAGGACATGCAGGTGTAGTAAGCTCCAGTGTAAACTTGAGATCAGTTCCGTTTATTTCTAAATCTTTAATCATTCCCATAGAGACAATGTCTTTTTTCAGATCAGGATCTATTACTGTACTTAGTGTCTGTAAAACTTGATCTACTTCAACCATCACATAAAAAAGTCAAGACACGATATTTAAACATAGGCAAAAAAGTCGATTGTGCTACCCAAAGATTCATAAATTGAAATTTTGTGCATCTTCAATAGATGTTTTCTATATCTACACTTACTGATGTAGTTAGGATTCCCCCTAAACTCTTTGGCGAGTCACTCAAGAAAGCTGCCATAACCATACTGAGGGAAAAATACGAGAGCATGATAAATCCGGACCTTGGTTATGTGATCATGATTCTTGATACCAAAGTGGACGGCATGGGCAAGATAGTTTCTGGCGACGGCGGAACTTATCATAAGGTTGAGTTTAATGCGCTTACTTTCTATCCGAAATTACAGGAGGTTGTAAGAGGAGAGATTGTTGAAATTACTGACTTTGGGGCATTTGTAAGAATTGGAGCAACTGACGCTCTATTACATCTGTCGCAAGTGATGGATGATTATTTAAAAAGCGATGTCAAATCAGGACTTATCTTGGCAAATCAAAGTGGAAGAACTCTAAGGATTGGCTCTACCATACGTGCTAGAATAACTGCAGTATCGTTGGGCAAAACTGCAGCAATGAAGATTGGTATAACATGTAGACAACCATTCCTTGGTGCGGACGAATGGATTGCTGAAGAAATAAAGAAAGCCAAAGCACCGGCACAAGCTGAGAAAGTTAAAGCTTCAGCTCAAACTGAGAAAGCCAAAGCAACAGTCCAAGCTGAGAAAGCCAAAGCAACAGTCCAAGCTGAGAAACCCAAGAAAACAGTAGAAGCAAAGTGAAATTAATATGGTAAAAGAGATGGCTTGCAGGAAGTGTAAATTTGTTACAACAGGAAAGGTTTGTCCAATATGCAAGTCGTCGGACCTGACCCCTGACTGGAGGGGATCTGTTCTCATTGTTGATCCAATAAATTCTGATGTTGCCAAATCTCTGGGAATAACAGAAAAGGGCAAGTACGCACTTAAGGTAACCTAGATTGTATAGTGCAAAAAGAGCACTTGAGAATTTTTTAGCAGAGGATATCGGAAGAGGAGATATTACCAGCAAGCTCCTGCCGAAGCGAAAAATTTCGGCAAGCATAATCTCAAGACAGG
>JACQFM010000021.1 GCA_016200035.1 Nitrososphaerota archaeon | reverse complement strand
TTGAAGAATTTGTTTTAGTAATACTTTAATAAAAGCAATCCTTATCCGCTTTTGGGTTAAGATTTATGAAAAGAATAGAAGCGATAGTCCCACAAGGAACTACCGAAGACACTGCCAGAGAGTTAATGAAGTTGGGTATTAGTGGTATGACAATCTACGACTCAAAGGGCAAGGGTCAGAGTGAAAGGCCTCAAGTTGTTTCTGGAAGAGGTACTGGAGTCTATAGGCCAGAATTTAATTCAAACTCTACGATCGTGTTAGTGGTAAAAGATTCGATGGCAGATAAAGTAGTTCAACAAATCCTAAAACGCACCAGCTCTGGTAAGGCTGGAGAAGGAAAAATCTTTGTATCTGACATAACAGGTGCATATGACATAGGATCGGAAAAGCAGGGAGACGCCGCAATTTAGTTTACTAAGATTCGAACATACCTCGCCTTTTTTAATTACAGATTTTCATGTAAAACATTTCGAATTCGTAGTGTGTTCTTTGTGTAAATTGAAAAAAGATTAAGATGGTTTCCGGCTAGTGGTATTGTTCCTCTAGTTTTGAGCTGACTTGGTTTCAGCTTGTTTCTTTTACTGTTGTGTTTGAAGATATTCTTCAGCTACATGTGACCTTTTGCTTTCCAGCTTGATCTTGGTTTTGATTGTGAGCTAGTTTGTGATGGTTTTAGTTGCGAAGCTAGTTGTGGACTTTCTACTTCCGCTGCTGACGGAGTTTCTTCAAATGTTACAGGCTTTGTTTCTATGAATTGTTTGTCTGGAGGATGGTAGGCAAGTCTGCGTCTTGTGCTGTAATAATTAGTTCCTGTATACTTTACCCTTGGTACAGGTGGTTCAATTCTTCTTGGTTCTTCTTTTGGTGCTGGTTGTGGTTCTGGTTCAGGTTCTGGAGCTTCCACTTTTGGTGGTGGAGAGACTTGAACAGTTACTGTAACCTGCCCTCCTCTGAATTGTTTATCTGGAGGATGGTATGCAAGTCGCTGTCTTGTGGCGAAGTATCTATTGCCTGTATACGATTCTGAGCTTACAGACGAATAGGCAGCTGCTACCTCTTCTGCCTTTGGTGGAGGCGGTCTTGTCTCTGCTGGTTTTGGTGGAGGCGGTCTTGTCTCTGCTGGTTTTGGTGGAGGCGGTCTTGTCTCTGCTGGCCTTACCTGAGCTGAAAGCGATGTCAGTTTGGCTTCAAGTTCCGCAATTTTTGCTTCCAGTTGAGCCGTTGTTGCCTTTTTAGTAGAAGAACGTGGTTTCTTTGGCTTGGTCTCTTTAGTTGACATGTGTTATTTTGACACGTAACTGGAGTTTATTTAGATTTTGATCACTGACAGAGACCCTCAAAACTGGAATTTTGTAGAAGTTTTATAAGAAGCACGGCTCAATTTATCACTGTTGGACGACTTTGAAAAAGATTATCCCGGATTTGATTGGAGAAATACACCGGCCTACAAGCATCCAGGTGGTAGAGACTGCCCGTGTCCTAAGCATGAGTATGTTCGTGAGCAGATAAACATTGCAAAGGCAGTAAGCAAATCAAATAAAGAGGCAGGAAGACTTGTACTCAAGTTCTGTCCTGATCATTACAAGGTTTACTTGAATGAAGTAATTCCAACTATGCCTTTGAAGTATAGAATTCTTACCAAAGTCGCCCTAAAAATTGGTGCGATACAAATTCAACAGCTAAAGTATATGCAGTCAGATCAGTGTTTTTACTGCAAGTTTGGTTCTGGCGGCCATGATAAAAAAAGTGAGCTTCCGCCTATAGGCTAGACTGGCCCAAGCAAAATTTTTGGTTTATTTGGAGTATCATGATGACATTTTTTGCCACAAAGAGGACAAGTCACTCTGTCTAAAAATATACATTGACAGATGTGAGACTTGATGTAACTTTCAGCACTCTTAGTATATTCACCAGTTCCATTACAAAATGAACATTGAGTATCTAAGAGAACAATCTTTCCCTGCCCGTTACAGACAGCGCATTTTTTTTCACTCACTGTAAGGAATTTCTCCTTGGATATAATTAAAGTCCTTTTGTTAAATCTTTTTCCTAGATGCCTAGATTTGTGTGCAAGCCAGTTAAGCTTATACTATATACAAATTCAGTAGAACTGTGCCGATTGAAGAGCTTGGCGAATTTGTAAAAAAATTGGAAGAAGCGGGAGAGCTAAGAAGAGTAAAGACTCAAGTCGACACAGATCTTGAGATTGCAGAAATTTTGAGAAGAGTAATGTATGCAAAAGGTCCCGCTCTACTTTTTGAGAATGTAAAAAATTATGACATTCCAGTTTTGGGCAACGCCTTTGGTTCTCTTAAGAGACTTGAACTTGGACTTGAAACTTCAGATTTTACTGAGATAGGACAGAGAATTGTAGACATGACAAAGATGGATATACCAACGGGATTTTTTGATAAAATAAAAAAACTTCCCGAGCTTTCAAAGATTACTGATATTGCACCCAAGATGCAAAAAAGTGGTCCAGTTACGGAGATTTTTGAGGATTTGCCCTCCTTTGAGAAAATTCCAATTTTAAAGACATGGCACAAAGATGCTGCCAAGTTCATAACTTTTGGCCTTGTTGCCACAAAACATCCCCAGACTCAGGTAAGAAACCTAGGAGTTTACAGGATGCAGATACTTGACAAGACACATGCAATAATGCATTGGCAAAAACACAAGAGAGGCGCACATCACTATGACATAAAAAAGGACGCAGGTGACAAAATTGAGGTTGCAGTAATAATAGGCGCTGATCCTGCAACCGTTTTTTCTGCAGTAGCTCCAGTTCCTGAGGGACTTGACAAATACATCTTTGCAGGGATAGTAAGAAAGAGCGGAATCAAGACTGTCAAATGCAGGACGGTTGATTTAGAAGTTCCAGCAAATGCAGAGCTGGTCCTAGAAGGATATGTTGATCCAGCAGACATTAGAATGGAAGGACCGTTTGGTGATCACACTGGATACTATACCCCACCTGAGCCTTATCCTGTATTTACTCTCACCGGAATAATGCGGAGACAAAAACCAATTTATCTTACCACAATAGTTGGCAAGCCGATTTTAGAAGACGCATTTATTGGAAAGGTGATTGAGCGATCATTTCTTCCACTGATCAAATTATTCCAGCCCGAAGTTGTTGATTTTTCTATGCCAGCAGCTGGTTGGTTTCAGGGAATGGCAATCATATCAATTAAGAAAAGATACCCTGGACAGGCAAAAAAAGTAATGATGGGACTCTGGGGCTTGGGCCAGCTTGCCCTTACAAAAGTTTTCATCGTTGTTGATGATGACATTAACGTTCATGACATGGACCAAGTAATCTGGGCTGTAACAACAAGGACCGATGCTGCAAGAGATGTAATGATAATTAACAATGCGCCCACTGATACTCTCGATCCTGCTTCTCCTCTTCTAAATCTAGGTTCAAAACTCGGAATAGATGCTACTCAAAAGACCAAAGAAGAAGGCTATCAAAGAGAAATTCAGGAATTGGTAAAGGTAGATGAAGATACTATGAATCTAGTTGATGCCAAGTGGTCTAGCTACGGAATTTAATGCATCCGTACTTGATTGTAAAAGTTATCTCTTTCTTCTACTGCATAACCCATTTGTTTTACAGCTGCAATTATCCTGTTTGGCGTAAGTTCGGTAGAACGAGCTCCCGTACATGATACCACTTCTTCGCCAAGTAGCGTTCCTCCAAAGTCATCAGCACCATACTGCAAGGCAATTTGAGCCATACCAATTCCATTTGTTAACCATGAGGACTGGATGTGTGGTATCAAACCATCATACATTATTCTTGATATTGCTATCATTTTGAGCAACTGAAGACCTCCAGCTGGATAAGTTACAATCTTCTCTTTTTGCATGAGGGTGTTGTTTGGCTCAAAGCTCCATGGAATAAAGGCCATGAAACCTTCTGTCTTTTCCTGTAGTCTTGCGATTTTGATAAAGTGTTCAGCAATGTCATGACTTGATTCCAC